>JALEPE010000024.1 GCA_022766795.1 Helicobacter sp. | reverse complement strand
TCTCCTACTTTTCTCTCTTGAACGCTTAAAATCGCCTTTGCTTTTTCAAAATCGCTTTCATAAATGCGATAATTTTTTATATGTGGCTTTTTGTGTCTTGGCTCTTGAGATTCTATAAATCTAGCATTTTTAAATAATTCTGCAACATTTTCCACTGCTTTAATGTGTTGCGTTTGTGTGAATCCATTTTTAACGCTTTGTGCGATTGCCTTTGCGCTTAGCATTTCTTTAATGCTTGTAGCGTTAATGATTGCTTGTGTGTTGTCGTTTAAATTTGTGATTGCTTTGTTTAGTTGTAGTCTTAAGACTTTTTGCGCTTCTTGCCTTAATGTTTTTAAATCAACTTGTGCGGAATCTTGCGCTCTTAAGTTTTCCTTACCTGCTGTATTGGATTCCATATTACTTGTATTTTTGAGTTGTTCGGAATTTCCGAATAACTGCTTTTGCAAAGTGGTATAATCTTGAGGGTTTTGAGTTGTCAAGTTTTCCTTGACAACTGCATTTTCAGTATGTAAGTTTTGCTTACTCACTGATTTTAACTTTTCGGAATTTCCTAATGGTTCATTTTTTGCCCCAAACGCCTCTTGCTTTTGTTTTAATTGCGGTAGTAAATCTAAAAGCTTAGAGGTTTCATCGCTTGGGATTCCGCTTTTAATACTCACGCTTGCAAAGTCGTAAATATCTGCGCTACTTAGCGGTCGTCCCTCTTTAAATAGCGTGGGTTCTAGCTCTTGCCTTAGTGTGTCTTGGATATTATTTAAAAACTCAAACATTGCTCTGCTTGGATTCTCTAACTCTTTAAAACGCGCAAAAGAATAGCCCACGATTTTCCCGATTAAGTCATCATAGTAGGTCGGGTTTTGCTCTAATAGCGCATTGCTACCCTTTGCGTCTGTCGTTTTAAGTAGCGATTCTATTGCAGCAATTAGCTCTTGAAAGTTTTGCGCTCTGCTTTCTTTAGCATTAGCAGTAAAATATATGATTTGATTAAGATAATTGCGCAAATCTAAATTAGGCATTTGTGTTTGTTTTGCGATATTGTGAAAACTCCCAGCATTATCTACAAACATTTTTGTGATTCTTGCCTTTTGTTCTGCGTCTCCGCTTATGGAATTAAGGGCTTCTAGTATGTTTTTATCCTTGCTCTTTGCAAGTGAAGTTAAAAGGGCTAAATTAGTGTCAAATATATTTAGCCCATTGTTCGTTGGGTCAAGCGTCCTTGATACAATGCTCTGCATTTCCTCTACGCTTTGGGCTTCTATATTTGAAGGTAACCTTTTTAATGCGTCTTGATATTTGCCAATTGTGCTTAAAGCTTTCTCACTTAAATTCTGCTCGCGTCCTGTATTGCTAGCAAAGCTTAGGTTTAAAATTTCTTGTTTTGGGGTGTCTTTATCTAGCATTCTAACTATTAGTTCGTTGTCTTTTAAATCTACATTAAAGACTTCTTTCGCGCTTTTCTTGTAGGCTTCTAGCGATTCTTTGCTTAGATTCTTTAGGGCTTGCGCTCTATGGTTGCCTACTGCTATGCTACCATCTTGTAAGACAATAGGAAGTCCATCAAATCCCCCTTCGCTAAAAAATAGCTTGTTGGGATTAAGGTTTTCTTGAATGTCTTGTATCACATTATCTTGCTTTTGTGTCCTGCCTTGTGTGCCTGTGGTGTTGAAGTTTGGCTTTAAGTCCTCTTTGTTAATAATAACAAATTCAGCGGGATAGTCTTTGTTTTCTAAATTAATGCGTGTAGGTTTTAAGTGCGTGTATTCTATAGAATCCCCTAAGTTTAAATCTACCTCGTTTATTGCCTTGCCTATGTTAGAATCCTTTTGGGCTTGGATTGCATTGCGCTTTTCTTGGTGTGCTGCGATTCTTTTTGTTTGCTCTTGTGCTTGTGCCTCTGCAATTTGTGCCTTTTCTCTTGCTCTTTGGTCTCTAAAGGCTTTTATTTTTTCTTGTGTGGTTAGGTTTTGCCACTGCTCTTTTGTAAAATTTGCTTTTGTGGAAGCAAAGGGTTTAGAGTGTGGTATAATATTGCCTTGAGTATTTGCTAAAGTAGTCTTTTTAGCTTCACTTTGTGAGCTAGGCAAGTCTGTCCTGCGTCTAGCGATACTCTCTTTTTTTTCAAAAGCGGTTAAAATCCAATTTTCATTTTGTCCCTCAAAATCTTTTCTAATAGCAATTTTATAGTTTTCATTTTCTAGTTGATAACGATTAGGCGTTTCTTTGATGATTGGTAAATTGGTAACTAAATCCTCTAATTTTTCTAAGACTTCGGGGTGATATTTTGCAATCTTACTTAGTCCATAGCCATCGCTTTTGCCTGTTCCCTCATTTCCCCAAATAAGCGTAATATCCCCCAAATCCTCACGATAAAACGCCCCTTGCACCTGTCCGCTTCTCTTTTGCAATAAATGCTCTATTGCCTCGCTTCCTTTGTGGTAGAATTGTGGGTAATTCTCTCCAAATTCCTTAATGGCTTGTGTGATTGCTTCATTATCTCCTGCTGCCTTTGTGGAAGCAAAGGGTTTAGAGTGTGGTATAATGTCGCCTTGCATAGTTAGGTGTGTGTTGTCTAAGTGATTATTTGGTCTTTGCACTAAAGGATTTCGCGGCGTTTCGCTCAACAGCCTCTCTATGCTTTTAATTGCTTCATTATCTCTTAAGTTTCCATTTTCAAAATACATTGTTTTAAGCTTTAGCTCATTTTGCTTTGTGCTTATGGATTCTACAACCACACAATAACCATTAATCTGTTTGCCGCTAATTAAAACCTTTTGTCCGTCCTTATTTGTAGCTACTCCTTGAATGTCGGCATTTTTGATAATATTGCTATGCGTGATTAAATCCTCATTGCTTACTGCCTTTTGTCCACTTTTTTGCACCAATGGAGATTGTGCGCCGTGCCTTGCTAAAATATGCGTAATTGTGTCGCCTTGCATTATGATTTTTGCAGGCTGTGTGCTATTCATTCCTAAAGATTCTATTAACTCTTTACTTTCTAAATTGTCTATCCACAATTTTGCATTTAAGGTTTGGGCTTCTCTTAAAATCTCATCGGTTAATTCCTCTTGTTTTGCCATTCTTAAAGGCTTTGTTTTATCTAGTAAATCACGCGTTTCATTGTTTATTGCTTCTAGCACATCATTGGTGATTTTATTAATAATTTCTTTTGTTGCGTTATTAAAAGGATAATGAGTAGCCTTTTGTTAAAAATGATATTTAAAGTCGTTAATATCTTGACTTTTCTCTAACGCGCGTCTTAAATGGTAGCGCAATGCTGCTCCTTGCACTTTTTCACTAAATCCTAAGCCTTTTATGATGATGGAATTATGCGGCAAATTTCTAATGAGTGTTGCAAAAACGCCTTTAATGAATTTTTGTTGCATTGCACCTTGCAGAGAGGTTGCAATACTGCTTCCTTCTTGCTTAGGCGAAGCAAATCCTAAACGTAGCGCAATCTCCGCATCATTGTGAAATAATTTATCAAATCCACGCAAAAATCCGATATATTCCTTTGCGCCTTGTGTGTTAAAAACATTTTCTAAATTTCCCAACTTTTTAAAAAACGCTTTAGAATCAAAGACTTTAAACGATTCATCACCTATAAGACTTTCTGTAAAAATTTGTTGCAATGCGGAGAGTTCTAAACTCTGCTTGTTTGCTTCACTCAATCCTTTGGTAAGTTCTGCATAGTTTGGAATCTCTGCGATTCCTCCGCCTCCCTTAGCATATTTAATGAGCGCATTTAAAGCTTCCTCTTGTGTTTTAGTGGATTTGTCAAACCCAATTTTTTTTAATGTTTTTATGGTATTTGCCATTGTCGCGTAATCACTAAGCGCATTCTCATAGAGATTCTTAGCTTCTCCATAGAGTTTTGGCTCTGTTTTAAAAATCTCAAAAATTGCATTATCAATCTGTTGTTTTAAATCCTTTTCCACAACATTTTTTAAATAGTCTTTTGTGCCACCTTGCACATCTTTATAGAAACTATTGAGTATTTTTTTTGCATTATTTAATTGTGAAAAAGTAACGCCTTGTGGATTAAAAATATTATTTTCTACAAACTTTAAAAAACTTAGCTCATTTTGTCCTAATAAAATATTCTGTTCTAAATCTGCTCTTAGTTTATCATAAGGTGCGCGGTTTAGAATCGTGCGTTTATCTTGATACAACGATTCTAACACTTCATTAATAGCTTGATTGTAGGATTCTTTTGTCCCCACTTGCAAATCTCTAAAGATTGTAAAAGCAGTTTGCGGGCTTATGTTTAATGTTTCAAGCTGTTTTTCTAAGTTTATTGTCGTTGCCGCTAATAAATCTCTTAAAGCCTTATTTGCTGTAGGGGATTCTTGTGCAACTTCTAATAACAATCCTAAAGACAAACTACTATCATCGCTACGGATTATCTCTAGCAATTCGCGCTGTGCGTTGCCTTTGTCGTTGCGGATTAATAAATCATCTAGTTTTTGTGCGGTTTTTGTAATGACGGAATCTGCGCCAAAGGCTTGTTCGATTTGCGGTGTAACTCTTTGCTTGTCAAATTTTTTAATATCTCCACCAAACTCCTTTGCAAATGCTTTAATCGCCGCTTGTTGCTCTGCATTAACGCTTGCGTTTAGTAAATCTTGTGCCGCTTGTATATTTTGCCCTTTTAGGTAGTTTTTTGCTGTGCCTGTAAAAATATTGCTATCCATTACAAACTTTGCTGCATTTGTAGCCTTTTTGATTGTGCTTTTAAGCGGAATCTTGCTTAAGCCTAGCAATGCTATATCCCCAACAACGCTTAATGCTCCCGCTTCTAAGGATTTATGGATAATGTCTTTTGCGCCTGCGTCTTTGTCTAGCAAATAGTGATTTACAATGGAATCCGCAACGCTTCCACCCATAGCACCCAATGCTGCCCCTGCAATCGCGCCACCCACTGCGCCCAGTTTTCCAGCATTTTTACCCGCTTTTAAGCCATATATTCC
>JALEPE010000020.1 GCA_022766795.1 Helicobacter sp. | reverse complement strand
CACAGAAGCATTTATTGTGTAATGCCCTAATTAACGCCTCTAAATTACTCCCATTGCCGCTAAATAGAATCGCAATTTGCTTTGTTTGCATTGTTTAATCTTTGAAAAACTTAGAATGCGTGGATTTGAGATTCTCAATATTTTGCAAAATCTCCTTAACGCCATATTCTATGCTTTCTTCGTCCAAATTATCAATATATGCGTCTAGTGCTTCTTGTATATACTTTTCTTTCACTCCACTAAGCAGTAATGCTACGCAGAGCATATCGCTAAGTTGAATAGATAGCTCCTCAATTTCCTCTTCTAATTCTTTGATTTTTTCTTTACTCAATTTCCTCTCCTTTTAAGATATTTTGCACACATTCTTTAATATCTCCATAAATAAAGCTCTCTTTAAATCCATCTATTTTGCCTCCACTTGCATTGGGGTGTCCTCCGCCATTGAAGCAACTTTTAGCCAAAAGGCTCACATCGCACACATTGTTTGCGCGCAAACTCACATTTCCTCTTGCGCTTACATCTATAAAAAAATCAAATTGGGGATTGTTCTTTAAAAACAAATTTGCCAACACTGAAATATTCCCAATACTATAACTTAAAAACCCTCTATATTGCTTCCAATACACACTGCAAGATTCCGCTTTTTGCGCCAAAAGCTCACTTTGGTATCTTGAGACAAGATTGTCTAGTGTATCGCTTAGCAAACTGCCCTTTAAAAAACATTTTTTCATCTCTAAAATGGCATTATCTAGTAGAATTTCGCCCTTTTCTTGTGTAAGAAATTTTGCAGACTGTTGCAATAAGGCAAGTTTATACCCTCTATCCTCATCATCAAACATAAAGCGATTTAATTCCTTTGCCTCCACGATTAAGCGCATTGCAACCTTGCCAAACTCAAACGCATAGCCTCCTTCAAGCCATAAATCAACGCTATTAATCATTTGCGTCATAGGTTCAAGCCACTTTTGTGCAGAATCACAAAGCCCATAACGATGAAGAAGTGTATCATACACGATTTTTGTCGCACACCGCTTCGTGTCTAGCACATACCAATCATACTTTTGTGCGCATTCTTGTCCGCTTTTATGGTGGTCTAGCAATTCAAAGGTTATGTTAAATCCATTTAGATTCAATTCTAACACAGATTGAACCAAGTTATCGCATTCCTCAAGCGTGAGATTCAAATCGCTAATCAGGATATGCGCTTGGTTGTGTTTTGGGTTTTTTGCTTTTGCGCGTTTGATTTCCCTATAAATTTGCTCTAAACGCGCACCGACTTCTTTTCCATAATTTGCGTTATAAAAATACATTGCTAAAGAATCCACAGAAAAAGCATTCGTGTAGATTTCTTTGCTAACCATTTGGCAACCATAGCCGTCTAAATCAATGTGGGATAAATGATACAACTGCATTAAAAACCTCTAAATCGGAAAATCTACCGCGCCTAGCACTTCGTATTTTGTCTGGAAGTCAATCTCTGCTACACTTAACATAACGACATTATGTCCAAATCCGTATTGCTCGGCAAAAATTGCTAATGGCTTTCTAAGCACCATTGGAATCGCACCGATAATCATTGGCACTGCGCCAAAAGAGGAACTTTTTTGTAGCGCAACACTAAGAGCTTCTTTTAAATTATCCGATTCCATTGGGCTTAAGCGCAGTCTTTGCCCCATTTTCTGCTGGTCTGGCAATCGCTCTAACAAAAACTGCTCCAATGTCGGAGAAAGGACAAAGTAGCGCAAGATTCCATCATCATTTTGGAAATTATGTGTAATGAGACGTTTCAAACACGCACGCACATACTCTGTGAGCGTTGGTAAATCGCCCTTGTATGCAGGATAGCCATCGGCAATGGCTTCTGCAATGCTTAGCATATCTTTAATAGGAATCTGCTCGTGCAAGAGTTCCTTTAAAATATGTTGAATCGTCCCGACACCCACACCCTTTATCTCTTCAGACAACACCGGATAATCCTGCCCTAGTTTGCCAAGCAAATTATGCACTTCTTGACGTGTGAGCAATTCCTCTGCGTGCTGCTTGATTAACTCTTGGATATGCGTGCTAATCACGGTTGCACCATCAATAATTGTATAGCCTTCAATGATTGCGTCCTCTTTTTTATCCTCATCAATCCAAAACGCATCTAAGTTAAAGACCGGCTCTTTTGTTGGGATTCCATCGGGTAATTCTCCAACAAATCCACTTGAAGCAATAGCAAGATATTTATCCACCATAATCTTTCCATGCCCAATCTCAATTTCCTTTAGCAGAATCTGGTATTCATCAGGAGGCAAATTTAAATCATCTCTTAAATGCACCATAGGCACGAGGATTCCATATTCTGTCGCCATTGCTTTACGGATTTGACGAATCTTATTGATTAATTCCCCACCTTGCGCAGGGTCGGCAAACTTGATAAGCTGATACCCAAGCCCCACGCGTAAGATTTTGACTTTCAAAGCATTGTCAATTTCAGCCTCATCGCGTTTTTTGCGTTCCTCTTCGCTTTCTTTTGGTGGCTGTTGCTGTGCAGCCGCTTTTGCGGCGGCAGCTTGTTGTGCAGCGCGTCTTTGCGGTAGATTCTCTGCACTTGCTTCACCACCTTGCTGTGTCTTATCCTCTCTTTTAAATTTCTTAAACAGGGATTCCACATATTTCCAAATCTCTCCATCTTTTTGTCTGCTAAGAAGCAATGCAAGGCTTAAAAAAAGTAGCCCTACAAAGCCTAAAGAAATCGTTGGTAATCCCGGAACCAACGCAAAAAGCAGTAAAATACAACCCACAATTAAAAGCGTTTTAGATTCATTAATGAGTTGGTCAATAATGCCAGAGGCGAAATCATCACCCTCTTTGCTAAAGCGCGTTACGATGATACCTGTGGCAGTGGAGACGATGAGTGCGGGAAGTTGAGAGACTAAACCATCGCCAATGGTTAGAATCGTAAAAGTTGAAGCCGCGTCTGCTAAAGTCATATCGCGTTGGAATACACCAATAAGGAATCCCCCGATGATATTGATTAAAGTGATGATAATCCCCGCGATTGCATCACCTTTTACAAATTTATTTGCACCATCCATTGAACCATAAAAATCTGCTTCTGCTGCTAATGCGTCTCGTCTCGCTTTTGCTTCCTCTTGCCCGATGATTCCAGAGTTTAAATCCGCATCAATCGCCATTTGTTTTCCGGGCATCGCATCTAATGTAAAACGCGCTTTTACTTCAGAAACCCTTGTAGAACCATTGGTTACAACCATAAAGTTAATAATCACCAAAATAATAAATAAAATGATTCCAATGACATAATTTCCACCCACAACAAACTGCCCAAATGCCGTAATAATATCACTCACTGCACCCAGTCCCATATGTCCATTACTTAGAATCATTCTTGTTGTTGCGATATTTAGCGAAAGTCTAAAAAGCGTGATAATAAGCAAAAGCGTAGGAAAAGCGGAAAAATCTGTGGGTTTTTTCACATAGAGCGCAATTAAAATAATAAGTGCGGAAAGCGCAATGGAAATGGCTAAGAAAAAGTCAAGCAACGCACTTGGTAGAGGGACAATGATGATTGCTAAAATTGCAATGATAAAAAAGACAACCGTTAAATCTTTAGAACCTGTTAAAAAGCCTAAAAAAGGTGCAATTTTATTAAAAAATGAAGTCTTTTTCTCTACCGCTGCCAAATCCACTCCAATTTTAAAATTAATCTGTAATTTTAATTGTTTTTAACCTATAAAACAATTAAGTTTTTCTAAAATTTAGCGGATTTTTACTTTTTTATGCTAGAATCCCATCTTTGATTTTATACCAATCAGGAGGTCACCAATGGCTCAAGATTCGGCGAAAAAAAGAGAAATTGTTTCTGCTTTTGCTAGAAATCCTAAAGACACAGGTTCCACAGAAGTTCAAGTTGCGCTACTTAGCGATAGAATTAAATCTCTAACAGAGCATTTAAAAGTTAACAAGAAAGACCATTCAAGCCGTTTAGGACTTAGAAAACTTGTTTCCCAAAGAAAAGGCTTGCTAACTTACATAAGACGCAAAGACTTCAAACGTTATGTGAGTTTAATTGAAAAATTAGGTTTAAAGGATAGGGGCTAATCCCTATCTCCTATTCGCAATACTTCATCTGTTTGAATGGCAGCTTGAATATCCACTCTAGGCTTAGAATAATCCTGACAATAATCACACGCTTTAAAGTAATCTTGCGCATAAAAACTAAGAATCTTACCCCTTAAATCACCTTTTTCTAAAGTAATATAATCCCCGCTAAACTCTTCTATTCCTTTTAGTTTAGATAAAGAGCTTGCAATAGGACAAACAAAGATATGTCCATTCTCTCGCATCTCATCTTTTCCTTTATCGCCACTCATTAAACTCACACAAGGCATTTGACACGCAAGAAAATTTTTAATGACGTTCTCTTGTGTGCGATTCCTTTTATAAATTTTCTCCACTCTATACCAAATTCCACCTGTTAAAAAAGAGTAACTGATTCCATATTCTTTCAGCTTCTTAAATAATGCTTCTTGCTGCAATGGAATTTTTAAATTAGGCGAACTAGAATAATCAGAAATACTCACTTTGCGGAATCGCTTTGCATTTTTAAATGCGTGCAGTAACTCATCTTTAGGCACAATGGTTCCATTTGTTGCAATATCAAATGCACGGATTTTGCGTCTTTTCTCAATCGCATTGACTAACCGTGGTAAATCCTTAAATATCAAAGGTTCTCCACCGATAATACGTAATCTCTGGATACTCTCTACATTTTCTAAAAGACGATCTAGACTTTCCAAAATCCCATCTAGCGTGCAGATATATTGATTTTTAGAAGTAAAATACTGCATTAAATTATTGCAAGATTCACAACGCAAAGTGCATTTAGTCGTTAAAACAATCTCCACATAAGGAATATCCACAATTCCGCGCAACACACGCTTTTGAAAATATTGCTTTAAAAAATATTTCTTTAAAATCCAAGTCAGCGGCTCTCTCCATAATCTTGCAATTCCGCGTTTTCCACGAAAATAACTTATATACCATTGTATATTTGGTTGAATATACCTTGCGTGAAATACGGGATTTACTAAATAATTTTGCTGCATTCATTTCCTTATTCATATAATTTTCGTATGATTATACCACGCTTACTAGAGATTCTTTCGCTTCCTTGATAATTCCCTCATCTTTGCTCAAATCCACCCAAGCAAACTGCCTACCACTTTGCATTTCTCCACTTAGCAAGTCTCCACTATTGCGATATTCTAAATCCATTTGTGCGATTTCAAAACCATTTTGTGTTTGGGAGAATCTTATTAGTCGCTCGGTTTGCTGTTGTTTAGTAAATAAAAAGCAATATCCCTTTAACCCATTGCGGCTCACTCTCCCGCGTAATTGGTGCAAAGTCGCCAACCCCAACCGCTCCGCTCCCACAATCACAATCGTGCTTAAACGCGGCAAAGAGATTCCAACTTCAATCACCGTGGTTGCAAGGAGAATATTGCCCCTATCCCGAAACTCCTCCAAAACCTGCTCTTTGTTCTTGTCCTTGCCGTGTGTGCTATAGACACCCTCAAAATTTTTCTGCCAAAACTCCTCCCCCTCTTTGAGTGAAGTGTAATTGAAGTTTTCGCTCTCCTCCACTAGAGGATAAACGATAAGAATTTGTCGGTGGTGTTGAATCTCTGCTCGGATATGCTCTAGCAAAGACTTAAAGTCATTCTTGCCAATGATTTTTGTCGTGATGTCCTTTTTAAAAGGCAAATCCCTAATGAAACTAAAATCCAAAAAGTTGGATTCTATCATCGCCTGTGTGCGCGGAATCGGCGTTGCAGAAAACTGCAAAATATGCGCCCTTTGAGAATCTTTGACAAACATTTTTTCTAACGCACTTCTTTGCGCCGTGCCAAAGCGATGCTGCTCATCAATCATCACAAGCGCACAATCGCTTAGATTTTGGTATAAAAGTGCGTGTGTGCCGATGAGAAAATTACTTTGCGTTAAATCACCGCTTTTATCATTTTGCGTAAAAAGTGCGATTTTTAAACTTTTAGGCAAATACTTTTGCGCCTCGCTAAAAAGCTGCTTTGCTAAAATAGAAGTAGGTGCCATTAGGACACTACGATAAGGATATGCCATCATCACACTTGCTAAAATCACCATTGTTTTACCACAGCCCACATCGCCCACAATCACGCGCCTTGTCGCTTGGGTGCTTTTGAGGGATTCTTGAATCTCTGCAATCGCCTTGCTCTGCCCTTGCGTTAATGCAAAGGGTAGAGTTTTAATCCACGATTCTATGGGATTATTTAAAAGAGCAAGACTTGGAAAAATGAGTTTTTTTAGGCGCAAAAGGCGCATATATTCATAGATTTCTATAAACTTGATTGCAGATAAAGAATCGCCAAAGAATCCGTGATTTCTTGTAAATTCTTGCACAAATGAAATCTTTGGGTGATAAACCTCCACGAGAGACTTTAAAACCCATAAAGGCACTTTTGGATAAAATTCTTGCAAGAATTCCAAAGATACACTCGCTCCAAAATCCCTTAAACTCTTTTCTTTCGCGCCCTTAAAGCCAAAGTTTAATACAATTTCTCCCGTGCTTTTCAAGACTTTAGGCTGAATCAAAGTATAAAGCCCCATCGCGTTTTGTTGCAATTTTCCACTAACAATCAGACAAGAATCCACTCTAAAAATGCTCTTATGATAACTTTTGGCGTTAAAAATGAGCATTGCAATCTCGCAATTAAACTTCGGAGCAAAACCTACAATGTGTGCGGCTTTCAGAGGCTTATAACTTCTTACATCCACTTCTAACACTACATTCTTATCTGCCTCCAAAGATTCGCTTAAAAAGGTATTGGTATAACTCTTTGGCAAACAAGATAAAATGGCGTCAAAAGGAGTTTTGCCTAATTTATTAAAATTCAATATTAACTCTAGTTAATCTTTTGCGGTGATAATGGCAAAACTAAGCTTAGCAATTTCTTTATGCGCTTGAATATAACGATTAACTTCCTCTAAAGTCAATCTTGAAATCTCCTCCAAGACTTGCTGGTTAAAATCTAAGGGCAACCCATTATAATAATTGTTAAATGCTGTGCCTAATCTTTGGGAAAGCGTCTCATTGCGCAAAGGCTCACTGCCTAGCAAATACCGCTTTGCTTCTTGCAATTCCTCTTGTGTGATTCCGTTTTTTACAAACGCATTGACAACTTCTTGCACAAGCTTTTGGGCTTCTTTTTCGTTTTTAAGGCTTGTTTGCAAATAGCCTTGCGCAAGGGCTTGTGTATTTGTCGCACTAAGGCGCATTACAGCAGAATACGCTAATCCTCTTTTTACGCGCACTTCCTCCATCATTCGGCTACCAAATCCACCGCCACCAAGCACAAAAGACGCAACTTTGATAAGGGCAAGTTCTTTTTGCAAATCTCCCACATTAAGAGGCGCACCAAAGTAAATATAAGCCTGTTGCGTTTCTTTATTGGAATGCCTTATTTGCTTGCCATCATTAGCAACAATAGGCTTCAAAGAAGCTACTTTGCCTTGTGGCAAGGCTTCCAACGCTCCCTTTAATTCCTGTGCGATATTTTCAAACTCCATATCCCCACCAACAATGAGGGTAAGAGAGTTTAAATTTACATATTGATAATAAAATTTCTCTACTTCTTGCAAAGTGATTTTTGCGATAGATTCTTGTGTGCCACTTAATGGAAACTCTAATGGGCTACCCTTAAAAAGCATAGATTTTAACATACGACTCGCTTGGTAATCGTAGTCGCTCTCTTTTTCTAAAATCGCCACTAGCGCACTTTCTTTCACTTTATCCAACGCCTTTTGTGTGAAATTTGGATTCTTTAGCAATTCTTTTAAGAAGCCAATTCCGTCCTTTTGCATTGCGCTCATTCCACTTAGGGTAAAGCTAAGCGTCTCAAAACCGCTTCCTGCACTTAGAGAGAGTGCTTTCTCCTCTAGTTTTTGTGAAAATTTTGTTACGCCCAATGCCTTTGTGCCTTCGTTTAAAAGGGAGCTTGTAATATCGGATAGCCCTAGATTCTTGCCATTGCTCACACCTCCTGCACCCTTAAAGACAAGCTGCACATAAAATAAAGGTAATTGTGTATTTTGTTCATAAATGACAGGAATCTCTACACCACCCACTTGCAAACTTTTCATTTCAATCGCCATTAAACTTCCTTTCATAATCCAAAAAAACCAAAAAAATAGATAAAAAATTCTCAATTAAAATTGCTCCAAAATACTATAAGCTGTATTGCGTTTCGCTGGAATCTCGCCAATATCGCGGATTAAAGAAATCATCTCGGCTTGATTCATAGAGTTTCTAGCCCCCGCAGCGGCAACAACATTTTCTTCCATCATCGTGCTACCTAAATCATTTGCCCCAAAGAGTAGCGCAAGTTGCCCGATATACGAACCTTGCGTAACCCAACTGCTTTGAATGTTTTGAAAATTATCCAAAAAGATTCTACTGCACGCAAGTAGGCGCAAATAGCGGTTTGAGGAAGCTTTATGCAGATTAGGAAATTCCTTTTGCAAGGGCGTAAAAGCGGGTTGAAAACTCCACAGAATAAACGCCCTAAAGCCATTGGTGGAATCCTGCAAATTACGGATTCTCTCCCAATGCTCTATAATATCCCAATCACTCTCCACGCTCCCAAACATCATTGTCGCCGTGCTTTTGATTCCTAATTTATGTGCTTCTCTATGCACCTCTATCCACTCATCAGAATCCAATTTCTTAGGTGCAATCACATCACGCACTTTATCGCTTAGAATCTCTGCACCCGCACCCGGTATGGAGGATAAACCGCATTTTTGCAGACGCGCTAAGACTTCAGCAACGGAGATTTTAGAGAGTTTTGCAATGTATTGAATCTCAATTGCAGAGAAGCCGTGAATCGTGATTTGCGGATATTTTTGTGCGATATGCCGCACCAAATCCTCATACCACTCCACTTTTAAGCTTGGATGCACACCGCCTTGAAAAAGAATCTGCGTGCCACCAATTTCTAGCAATTCCTCAATTTTTTTATCAATCTCCTCAAAACTTAAAATATAAGTCTCACTCTCATTAATTCTGCGCTTAAACGCACAAAACTTACAATCCACCCAACAAATATTGGTGTAATTAATATTCCTATCCACAACAAAGGTTGTGATATTATCAGGGTGTAATTGTTTTTTGATTTTAAAGGCGCGTTCCCCCAACTCTTTAAGGGAAGCATTTTGCATTAAATCCAAAATCTCCTCTGCGCTTACGCGCGGTAGTCTCGTTTGAACAACCGCCCTGCTTTCCTGTGAGTTTTTAGCAAAGACTTCTTGTAAGGATTCTGACATTAGAATCGCTGTCCCATTGAAAATTCAAAGGAAGATGTCTCATCGCCGTATTCGTCATCCAAGGCTTTTGGGAAAATGAAATTAATCACACCAATAGGTGATACCCATTCAATCCCGATTCCCACAGAACTTCTTGTCATATCTTTAAAACTATCCTTTCCAATCATACCATAATCATAGAATCCAGTTACGCGTAATTGCACGGTTTCAAATGGTGCATAGCTTAACTCCACGGTATTATAGAAATACTGCGAACCCCCAATGCGCGTTCCATATTCATCACGTGGCGTAATAGATTTACTCTCATAACCACGCACACTATTAATACCACCCAAATAGAATTTCTCGCTAATTGGCAAATAGCCATTGTCGGTTATATATCCCGCTTTTGCACGGTATCTAAAGATAACATCCATATCCACCCAATCCTCAATTGTTTGGTAAAAGTTAAATGTCCCGTGGTATTTAAGAAATTCCGCATCACCACCCGCACCGGCATATTCAACAAATCCTGTTGCTCTAACTCCGTGTTTAGCAAACAAATAAGAATCTGTATTATCATAGTTAAATCCCGGAATAATAGACGATTTTGTATAGCTTCCATAATAATACTGCTTATACATCTGCTCTAACGCATAACTATCAAAATCATCTAATGTTGTTTTTTGAATTGTGTAGCCCAATGTCAAATCTAATTCGTCCCATATTCTCTTTCCACCTACAATGCTAAATCCTGTGGAAGTTTCTGTGTAGTCGTAGTTTTCATAATCGCTTTGGTATGCGTCCATTCCCAAAGAATAATCTGAATCAAGCACCGCTGGATTATATAAATTTAAACGATACGATGTAGAAACCTCACTTTTATCCAAATATACGCCCGCAGTTAAGCCTGTTCCAAAGATATTACGATCTTTAACAGAAATGCTTCCCATAAAGCCATCATAGCTTCCATATCCAAAACCGAAAGCAAACTCCCCTGTTCTACCCTCTTTAACTTTAACGAGCAAATTCACATTTTCTTCATCAACACGCTCTTCTTGAATATCCACAGATTCAAAATGTCCTGTTCTCATAATCGCATTTCTAGAACGTTTGATTTTACCCATCTCATAGGCTTCACCCGGTGCCAATAAAACATTACGGCGAATGACGCGGTCAAGCGTTTTGTTGTTTCCTGAAATAATAACATCTTTGACACGCACCGTTTTACCCGGCTGCACATAATAAACCACTCTAACATCGCCTGTTTCTGGAACTTTATCTAAATCTGGTGTCACACGCACAAAAGCATAGCCTAAATCCCCAATTTTAGTGCGGATTACATCAATATCATCACGCATTTTAGCAACGTTATACACTTTGCCTTCTGTTAATTTCAGCCCTTTATAAAGGGATTCCACATCAATAACCTCATCTTCAAGCACAATATCAATGCCGCTAACTTTATAGCGTTCCCCCTCATAAATATGGTAATCTAACACTGCATTATAAGTTGTAAAATCTGTGCGCAAATAAGGAGAAGTTACTTCTGCATCTAAATAACCCTTTTGCAGATATAAATCCCGAATTCTTAAGCGGTCAGCCTCCAACTCATTAATCTGCAATTTACCGCTATTAAATCCCCACATCCAACCAATGAAATCTTTTTCTTTATTAGCAATTGCTGCTTCAATGCGTGATGCAGAAATATTCTCGCGCCCATAATAATTTGCCCTGCGAATAATAATCTCCTCGCCTTTATTGATCTCTAATGTAACCTTTAATGCATTTTTAGTAATTTCCTCTGTCTTTATCTCTACGACACTATCATAATAGCCCTGCGCTTCAAGCAAGCGAATGATTTGTCTGCGCACATTGGCAATTTTATTCTCGTCATACACATCACCCTTTTTAATTCCAAGCTCTTTATCTAATTGTTGCTGCTCTTTACCCGCACCATATCCACTAACAATTAAACTTGCAATAACGGGCTTTTCTATAAAATGATATGTTAGGATTCCATCCTCTTCTGTAACCCATACATCTTTAAAATATCCTTGCGCATAAAAATCGCGCACGGAAGCATCAACACGATTCACATCTAAAGGCTCACCCACTTTAATTTTAGCAATTTCATTTGCAATAAGAGGAGAAATGGAATTTAATCCCTCATATTTAACAGCCTTAATTATAGGTAATTCTACCGCATTCACACTTGTTGCCAAAACCACTGAAGTCAATAATAAACGAAGTTTAAAAAAACGCATCAAAAAACAGCCTTATTCCAATTTAAAAATTTTCGCATTTTACTCTTTTATAAATAAAAACATTGTTAAGCAAATAAATTATATAATGCAAAATTTTATAATTTTAGGTGAATTATGCAAGCAGGAATTATCGGACTTGGTTTAATTGGTGGCTCATTGGGATTAGCACTCCGTGATACAAAAATTTTTAAAAGTATTGTGGGATTGGATAATAACGCTCTACATCTCCAACAAGCACTTTCTTTAGGGCTTGTAGATGAGGGTGTAACATTAGAGGAAATTAAACTTTGCGATGTGATTTTTCTCGCAACTCCCGTAGAAGCAATCGTGCAGATTCTACCTAGCCTCATTGGCATTGCGCCCCACTGCACGATTATTGATTTAGGCAGCACAAAGCATTTAATTTCTAAAAGCGTGCCGCAAGAAATCCGCAAAAACTTCGTATGCGCGCACCCGATGAGTGGGACAGAAAATTTTGGTCCTAAGGCTGCGTTTAAGGAATTATTACCCCACCATATCGTTGTTTTAACGGACTTGGAACAAAGCGGGGAACTCCAAGTGGCTATGGCAAAAGAGATTTTTATTGCCCTTAATATGAATATTATCAAAATGGATTCCAAAGCCCACGACAACCACGCAGCATTTATTAGCCATTTGCCCCATATCATCAGCTATGCACTTGCTAACACTGTGCTATCCCAACAGAATCCAACAGATATTTTAGCCCTTGCAGGGGGTGGTTTTAAGAGTATGGTCAGAATCGCAAAAAGCTCTTCAAGAATGTGGTGTGATATTTCTAAGCAGAATCGTGAGGAATTGCTCAAATCCCTTGATGTATTTGAGCAAGAAATGCACTTTGCAAAATCTCTCATTCAAGAGGAAAAATGGGACGAGCTAGAGCAATGGATGGCTAAGGCAAATTCATTATATGAAGTATTTTAGGATTCCAATCAAAATTCCTGCAATATGGAATCCTAGTCTAATCGTCTTACGCATACCATTGACGCAAGCGCGTATCTAATGGGGCTAGAAGTTTATAAAACGCCGGAACAATAAGCAGACTTAAAAGCATTGCAATAAGCAATCCGCCAATCATTGCGATTCCCATTGGCGATTTAATTCCACTTCCTGCTCCTCCCGCAAAAGCTAAGGGCAGCATTCCAAACACCATTGCAATGGTTGTCATTAAAATTGGGCGTAGGCGTAAAACACCCGCCTTTATAATTGCTGCGTCAATC
>JALEPE010000013.1 GCA_022766795.1 Helicobacter sp. | reverse complement strand
ATTATAGATTCTGCACGGCTCTAAATTGCCTTGCAAAGTATATTTATGCCCTAATTTTTCTTTTGCGATTCCAAGCGGTGTGCTCCAATCCACCCCAAAGACATCAAAATCCCCATCAATCTTATCCAAATATCCCGAGATTCCTTTGGGGAACAAAATCACAGGAATATGGGGGTATTTTGCCTTAATAAATTCTGCAATCTCCTTGCAATACTTCCACCCAAACTCCAAATACGCACTCTCCTCTAACGCACTCGCCCACGAGTCAAACACCATTACCGCATTCACTCCCGCTTGGATTTGCGATTCTAAATAATGCTTTAAATTGTGCGTAACTTTTGCAAGGATTGCGTGTAAAAACTGCGGATTGGAATATAGAATCTTTTTAGACTTCGCATAAGTTTTGCTCCCCTCCCCTTCAATCATATAAGTTGCAAGCGTCCAAGGCGCACCACAAAACCCAATCAACGCCTTATCTTTAGCCAAATTTTCACGCGTTAGAGAAATTGTATCATAGACATAGTTTAATCGCGTGTGCGCCTCATCACTTAAGCCTTCCAAGTCTTTTTGCGATTCTATGGGTTTAGCAAATTTTGGTCCCTCCCCCGCATAGAATCCTAAATCCATTCCCATTTCAAGCGGAACAACGAGAATATCGCTAAACAAAATTGCCGCATCAACATTTAAAATCTCCACAGGCTGCAAGGTTACCTCACTTGCCAATTTTGGATTCTTGCAGAGGCTTAAAAAGTCTCCCGCCTCTTTGCGCACCGCCTTATATTCACTTAAATATCTTCCCGCTTGACGCATAAACCACACCGGTGTATAAGGGGTTTTTTTCTTAAAACACGCATCAATAAAAATCATTCTTTTCCTTTATACTATAAAATATTTGCCGCATTTTATCTAAGTAATAGTGCATTTATGATAAAATCCAAGTTTTTATTTTTTAATACGCAGCATTATGTTGTATTTTTACAAAGGTCAAATAATGATTTTAGAGTTTGAAAAAAAAATTTTTAGTAATAAAAACGACCGCTTAGTAGGGCATTACCGCAAAGAAGCACGCAAAATTAATGCTTTAGAAGAAACTTATCAAAATTTAAGCGATACAGAACTTCAAGAATCTTTTAGGCAACTCAAAGAAAAAGTGCAAACTGCTGATGACCCAAAATCTATGCTCAATGCGGTTCTACACAAATCTTTTGCCATTACACGTGAAGCAAGCAAAAGAGTGCTGAATATGCGCCATTTTGATGTGCAACTCATCGGGGGAATCGTTTTGCACGAGGGTAAAATTGCCGAGATGAAAACAGGAGAGGGAAAAACACTTGTCGCTACGCTTCCGGTTTGCCTTAATGCAATGGTAGGTAAAAGTGTGCATATTGTAACCGTGAATGACTATCTAGCTCAAAGAGATGCGGAGCTTATGCGTCCGCTTTATGAGTTTTTGGGTTATTCTGTTGGAATCGTCCTTAGCGGAAATTACGATGAAGCAAACCGCCTAGCCCAATACTCTTGCGATATTGTCTATGGCACAAACAACGAATTTGGTTTTGATTATTTGCGCGATAATATGAAATACGACTACAACCAAAAAGTGCAAAAACACCACCATTTTGCAATCGTAGATGAAGTGGATTCCATTTTGATTGACGAGGCGCGCACCCCTTTAATCATCTCCGGTCCCGCAAATCGCACTTTGGATAATTATAAGCTTGCAAACGATGTTGCTCTAAAGCTCAAAGAAGAAACACACTACACCGTAGATGAAAAGAATCGCACCATTATCCTAACCGAGGAAGGTATTAATCAAGCCGAGAAACTCTTTAAAATTGATAATCTTTACAGCATTGAAAATGCGATTCTAGCCCACCATTTAGATCAAGCACTCAAGGCAAATCGCCTCTTTAAAATTGATAAAGACTATGTTTTGCGTGACGGCGAAGTTGTCATTGTAGATGAATTTACAGGGCGTTTAAGTGAGGGGAGACGCTTTAGCGAGGGGCTACACCAAGCCCTAGAGGCAAAAGAGGGAGTGCAAATCAAAGAGGAATCCCAAACTCTAGCAGACATCACCTATCAAAACTACTTTAGATTCTATGAGAAATTAGCGGGAATGACAGGAACAGCGCAAACAGAGGCAAGTGAGTTTTTACAAATTTATAATCTTGATGTTGTCTCAATCCCTACAAATATCCCTGTGCAACGTAAAGATTTAAACGATTTAATCTACAAGACAGAAGCGGAAAAATTCAAAGCATTGGTAACAAAAATTATAGAATTGCACAAAAAGGGACAACCGATTCTTGTGGGAACCGCCTCCATTGAAAAAAGCGAAAAAATCCACGATTTACTCCAAAAAGAGAGAATCCCACATTCTGTGCTAAATGCTAAACAACACGCAAAGGAAGCTGAAATCATTAAAGATGCAGGGAAAAAAGGTGCAGTAACGATTGCAACCAATATGGCAGGACGCGGCGTGGATATTAAAATTGACGATGAGGTGCGCACACTTGGAGGGCTTTATATCATCGGAACAGA
Organism: Helicobacter sp.; assembly: GCA_022766795.1. Taxonomy (GTDB): domain Bacteria; phylum Campylobacterota; class Campylobacteria; order Campylobacterales; family Helicobacteraceae; genus Helicobacter_D. The sequence goes on along the minus strand of JALEPE010000013.1, from coordinate 14,138 downwards.
ACGACACGAATCGCGCAGGATTGATAATCAGCTAAGGGGACGCAGTGGGCGTCAAGGCGACCCCGGAGCAAGTCAATTTTATCTAAGCCTTGAAGACCCACTATTACGCATTTTTGGAAGTGATAAAATTAAAAATATTATGGACAAACTCGGACTTGATGAGGGTGAGCATATTGAATCCAAGCTTGTTACACGCTCTGTGGAAAATGCACAAAAAAAGGTGGAATCTATGCACTTTGAGGCAAGAAAGCATTTGCTAGAATACGATGATGTCGCTAACGAACAAAGAAAGGCAATCTATCGTGTGCGCAATGAACTATTGGATCCAAATCATAATATTTCACATAAGATTATTGAAAATCGTCAAGAAGCCATTACAATGCTTTTGCAAAAATGCGAAGTCTTTAGCGATGAGGATAATTTAGAATTACTTTGTGCGCAAGCACAAGAAGATTTCAATGTGCTCTTAAACCAAGAATCCCTAAGAGAATATTACAAAGAAAATAACACATTTGAAGGTTATATTGAGGAAGCGTTTATTAAAGACTATGAAGCAAAAATGCAAACCATTGAACCTACAATGCGTAACGAGATTGAAAAACTTGTATATTTACAAACACTGGATAATTTATGGCGTGAGCATTTATATGTAATGGACAACCTAAAAACAGGAATCGGATTGCGCGGATACAACCAAAAAGATCCTTTAGTGGAATACAAAAAAGAAAGCTATAATCTTTTTGTTGAGCTTGCTGCACAAATTAAATACACCGCTATTAAAATGTTACAAAAGGTTCAACTAAGAGCCACAGAGGAAACCGATACAAAAATTGCAAGACAAAAACTCTCCGATTCCAACAAAGGAGCGCAAGCAATGCACCCAAAAGCACCGATTTTCAAAGGAAGACCTGTGCGTAATGAACCTTGTCCTTGCGGAAGTGGAAAAAAATATAAAGAATGCCACGGCAAAAGTGGTCCAAAAAGTGGTGAATTAGCTAGAAATATTTGAGGAAACATAAAATGATAAAAGCCAAGCTTGTCCCATTTCTAGTGCGCCGTTATTTACGCTTTAATAAAGCGCAACCTTTTATTTCTATTACGGCAATTCTCGCCTTTTTGGGTGTTTGTATTGGTGTTATGGTGCTGATTGTCGCAATGGCATTGATGAATGGTTTTGATAAGGAATTTGAACGTAAATTATTTATTATGAATTATCCTATTACAATGCTTGGAAATGGATTTGAACGCGTTAATAGTGATACCCTAAAAAGCTTAGAACAGGATTTTAAACATCTCAAATTTAGCCCATTTATCCACACACAAGCATTATCTAAAATCGGGGAACATATTGAAGGGGCAGCCGTCTTTGGTGTAGATTTTGAGAAAGAAAGTCTGCTAAACCCCGTATTTGCAGCCGCATTTAATGCCACAAAGGAATCTTATCAAAAAAGATTTGGGCAAAAGTATCAAGCAGAAATGTTTGATGCTATTATCGGCAAAACATTGCAAGAGCAATTTGGGCTTGCGCTTGATTCTAATTTATTACTTATTTTCACACAATTTAACCCAAGTGCTATTAGCATAACACCCACAATGAAACGTTTTAATATTGCTGGGACATTTAGCTCTGGTTTAATTGCGTATGATAGAAGCTATATCTATGTTACACTGGAAGCCTTGCAAGCCATTAAAGGCATTACAGAGAACACTTACGATGGTATTCATATTTATTCTAACAATCCACAAAAAGACATCATCACGCTAAAAGAACGGTATCCTAACCAACGCTTCATCGGTTGGTGGGAGCAAAATGGAAACTTCTTTGCTGCCCTTGCGCTAGAAAAACGCGCCTTATTCATCGTGCTAATGCTGATTATTCTTGTTGCATCACTCAATATCATCAGCTCCCTTTTAATGACCGTGATGAATCGGCGTAAAGAAATTGCCCTGCTTCTCACAATGGGTGCAAGCACAATGGAAATCAAAAAAACCTTTCTTTATCTAGGCAATCTCATTGGCATTAGCGGAATCCTAGTTGGTGGGATTCTAGCAGCCATTGCCCTCTTTGTCCTTGCAAACTTCCCCATTATCTCGCTTCCTGCCGATGTTTATGGAAGCAACAAACTCCCGCTAGAACTCTCTATGGTTGATTTAGCAATGATTCTTATTGGTTCGTTTGTGATTGTTTTTCTCTCCTCTTACTATCCTGCCAAAAAGGCAACACAAATTGATCCCTTGCAAGTCTTGCGCAACGAGTGAGATTCCACCACTCTATGCGCTTTGAAAAGGTTTTCATAGAAATTACAAATTTCTGCGGATTAAACTGCACTTTTTGCACTCCAACAAAAGATTCTAAAGAGATTATGCCCTTAAGCCTTTTTAGCAAAATTGCTAGAGAGATTCAACCTTATACCAAACTCTGCGCCTTGCATATTTTAGGCGACCCCTTAACACTCCACAACCTTAAAGATTATTTGGATTTAACACAAAATTTAAGGATTGAAATCACAACAAGCGGATTTCACTTAACCCCCCAAAATGCCGCCCTACTCCTCAATCACCCCAATATCCACCAAATCAACTTCTCCCTCACAAGCGCACTTTACCAAAAAAACAAAGTAAATTTGGATTCTTATCTCACACCCATTTTAGACTTTTGCGCAACGCACCAATACATTCAAAGCGAGAAATTCATTAACCTGCGTCTTTGGAATCTAAATGCAACCTTAAGCGCACCGAGCAAAAATACAGAAATCTACCAAGCATTACAAGACTTCTTTCACCTTGATTTGATTGCCCCTATTAAAACGCGCCTAGCCTATAAGATTCATCTTGTTGGTGCGCCCTTTTTTCAATGGGCAGACGAAAAAGCACCACAACAACACAAAGAGGGATTCTGTTATGGTGCGAGCAAACAATTAGGAATTCTCTGCAATGGCGTTGTTGTGCCTTGCTGTTTTGACACCAAAGGCGCGATTCCTCTAGGCAATCTTAACTCCCAAAGCTTAAACGAGATTCTGCACACGCCGCGCATAAAATCCCTCATTCTTGGATTCAAAGAAGGAAAGCGCATAGAATCTTTGTGCCAGAACTGCTCTTATCTGCCACAACCCACACAGCAATAAGCAAACCATTGCGTCATTACGAACAAAGCTTTAGCTTTTTGTGGCGTGTGTTGCAAAAGCAACTCACCCGCTCTAGCGCAAATCCATAATGTAGAATCTCGCCAAAAAGATTCCCATTGTAAATTTACTTTTTGCAAGACTATAGATTGCTTCGGGCAATGCCCTCGCAATGACTGCGAGGGATTCGTCATTGCGATAAACACGCAGTGTTTCGTGGCAATCTATAATACAGAATCTTGCTTGTAAAGATTACATTTTTATGCCCCATTAACACTCCATTAACTCTATTCCCCTATACTTCGCAATTTAAATTACACAAAGGCATTCTATGCGCTCTCTTGCATTCTTGAAAATCCCTCCCCTTAAAGTTTCGTGGGCTTACTTTGTCCTAGCAGTTAGCCTCTTTGTTGTCTTGATGAATTTCAATCTTTTTTCCTATCTTTATGGCAATATAGACTTTAAGGACAATCTACTTTTATTCCTCTCAATCCCTCTTATTTTCTTTGGGCTAGTTTTAAGCGTTTTTTCTCTTACCTTTCTGCCCTATTTAAGCAAGCCTTTAAGCATTCTTATCATTCTCTCCACCTGTTTAAGTGTCTTTTTTATGTCTAACTATGGCATTATCATAGATTCAGATATGATAAGAAATGTTGCAAAAACAGACGCTAAGGAGGTAGGCGATTTATTCAATGCAAAACTTCTTTTGTTTGTGGTTTTTCTTGGAATCCTCCCTACTCTTCTGATTCTTAGTTGCAAGATTGAATATTTTGGAATCAAAGCACACTTAAAACATAAGCTCCTTTTGCTTTTCCTAGGATTAGCCCTAGCCTTTGGATTCTTTTTAATCCAAACTAAAACCTTGATTCCTTACTTTAGGAGCAATGCACAAGTAAGAGTTTATAATACCCCCTTCTATCAATTCTATTCTGTGGCAAAATATATCAAACAAGATTTTTCCAAACAACCAACCTTTTTAACCTTATCCGAGAACACAAAACTTAAGAACCCTCAAGAGAAAAAATTGCTGATTTTGGTTGTGGGAGAAACTGCTAGGGCGACAAATTATTCGCTTGGCTCTTATACGCGCAATTCTGTAAATGAATATACGGAACACAAGGATATTACCTATTTTAATAATTTCTACTCTTGCGGCACTTCTACTGCAATTAGTGTGCCTTGCATGTTTAGCTTTAATCCACGCAAAGACTTTAAAACCTCTGAATTTCAAGAAAATGTTTTAGATGTTTTGCAAAATATTGGCGTCAATGTTGTTTGGCTAGATAATAATTATGGCTCTTGTCAAGGGGTTTGTAAGCGATTAAGCAAAGTCAAACAATTTGATGGTGGCTATGATGTTGTGTTGTTTGAGGAATTTATCAAAGACTTGCCAACCTTAGAGGGAAATAATCTTTATATCCTGCATTTGCAAGGCTCACACGGACCTGCATATTACAAAAGATACCCGGATAATTTTCGCCGCTTCACGCCCACTTGCGATACAAACGAGCTAAGCAAATGCACACAGGAGGAGATTCTCAACACTTATGATAATACATTGTATTACACCGATTGGATTATAGCGGAGCTTGTTGATATTGCTGCAGAAATGAATGACTATACAACAGCGGTGCTCTATCTATCCGACCACGGAGAAAGTCTGGGAGAAAATGGAATCTATTTGCACGGAATGCCCTACGCCCTAGCCCCACAGGAGCAAATCCATATTCCAAGCATTGCGTATCACAACAACGCAACCATTAACGCGCGTCTTAAGCAACACAAAGATTTTAAACTCTCCCACGATAACCTTGCGCACTCCTTGCTTGGATTTTTTGGAGTAGAAAGTCCTCTTTATAAGGAATCTTATGATATTTTTAGCGATTCTTTAAAGGAGAATCCATAATGAAACCCAACTATTCCTTTTTCGCAAACACAAAATTCGCACTTCAAGGGGTTTGCGCCCTCTTTCAAAATGAAAAAAGCTTCCGCATAGAACTTTGCATCATTATTCCCGCATTGATTTTGGATTGTTTTTTGCCACTTTCTATCTTGGAACATTTATTCCTAGCCTTTGTTTTGTTTGTAATTTTAATTGCAGAGGCGATTAATACCGCCATTGAAGCCAATGTGGATTTGGTTACAGAATCCTATGACCCAAAAGCAAAAATTGCGAAAGATTGCGCCTCTGCGGCGGTATTTTTTAGTGTAACTTTTGCGCTTCTTAGCTGGGGAATTTTCTTAGTAAAGCTATGGATAGAGGGATAAAAATTGGGGGTTTAACTGCGCTTTAATACTTCTTTTTCAAAGCTCTTTTAATTGCTAACCTAGCACAAGCTTAAAAATTGCGCTGGATATTGCAACTTACGTCTATTGCTGAAATAATTTGTACAATCCTGACTCCGCGGCATTTTACTGACGCAACCAGCAAAATTTTCTAAATAATCTGCAGCTTTGCAACAAGATTCCGCGACCTCAAAAACTAAAATTTTAAAAATTAAATCTAGCTTTTTGCAGAAATTAAAAAATTATAAAAAATAAAAGTTATACACAATAAACATTTCGTGTATTTTGAGGATTATTTAACGCAAATTATAAGGCGGAAAAGATTTAAATCTACAATAAAACTTATCCCAACATATATTATCCAAGAGTAAGTCGCAACACAAAAAATAAAAGCTTAAGAAATTATGAGAGTTTATAGATTGTGAAAATTTAAGAATCTATTTTTAAAATCCGTAAAACTCCACAAAGGGAGTTTTACATTAAAAGAGTGCAGTTGCCAAGAATCCTAAAGCAACACTAAATACGATAGCTAATACACCCGGAATCAAGAATGCGTGGTTAAAGATATAACGTCCGATTCTTGTTGAACCTGTGTCGTCCATTTGCACCGCACCAAGCAATGTAGGATAAGTTGGCAATACAAACAATGCAGAAACTGCAGCAAAAGATGCTACAAGCATATAAGCATCTCCCGGATTTGCTGCTGTGATTCCAAGTGCTGCAACAGCCACAGGAGTAATCGCCTTTGCAGTGGCCGCTTGAGAATACAATAATGTTGCTGCAAGGAAGAAAATCAATGCTAAAAGTGCAGGGATTTTTGTTACCCATTCTCCAGCTAGACCTTTAATCTCTTCTGTATAACCACCTACAAATGTGTTTCCAAGCCAAGCCACACCAAGCACGCACACGCACGCAACCATACCACTTTTAAAAACGCTAGATTCCACAATTTTGCCTGTTTCAACTTTGCAGAAAATAACAATAAATGTTGCAACAGAAAGCATAAAGCTCATAATCGCCGCATCTCTAGGCACAATTACATTTTCAATCAACACGGGTTTGCCACCAATTTTTGAAATCGCAGTCGCATACAAAACAACAAGTAAAACCCCAATCAAAAAGATTCCAACAGAAAGTTTCGCACCCTCTTTTAGTTGCATATTTTGAGCACCCACTGATGGTTTTACCAAACCTTTTGCTAGTCTGTCTTGATATACAGGATCGCTGCTTAAATCAAGATCGGAGAACATTGTAATAATAAGTGCAGTTAGCATACAACCAATAAAAGTAGTTGGAATCCAAATTCCCAAAAGAAGCGGATAGCTCCAACCAAGTGGCTCTAATACACCTGTCATATAAACAACTGCCGCACTCACAGGGCTTGCAGTAATTGCAATTTGAGAAGAAACTACCGCAATAGATAATGGAGCAGAAGGTTTAATGTTTTGCTCTTTTGCAACCTCAACAATAACAGGAATCATAGAAAACGCTGTGTGTCCTGTCCCCGCTAATATGGTTAAGAAGTAAGTAACGGTTGGTGCAAGGTAGTTAATATATTTTGGATTAGAACGCAAGATTCGTTCAGCAATCTGAACCAAATAATCCAAACCACCCGCTAATTGCATTGCAGAAATTGCCGCAATAACCGACATAATAATTAAGATAACATCCCACGGAATACTTCCTGGCTTCATTCCTAGCAATAAGCCCAAGATAACAACACCTAAACCTCCAGCGTAGCCGATTGCGATTCCGCCTAAACGAATACCTAAGAAAATTGCCCCAAGAAGAACAATAATCTGAAGAATTAAAACAATATCCATACAATTCCCTTTATTTAATGTAAGACTTCAAGTCTTATTTTCTTTTCATTTGTGGATTTAACATATTTTTAGGATCCAAGATTCTATCAATCTCTTCTTTTGGTAGATAGCCTCTCTCCAAACAAATATCCGCTACAGATTTTCCTGTTTGCAATGCTTCTTTTGCCATACTTGCAGATTTTTCATAGCCTAGCACTGGGTTAAATGCAGTTACGATTCCAATAGAATTAAGCACTGCATTTTTGCAAGCTTCAGGATTTGCTGTTAGATGTTTCACTGCTTTTTGTGCTAATGTTTTCATCGCATTCTCCAAGATGATAATGGAATTAAACAATGCATACGCAATTCCGGGTTCAACAGCATTAAGTTCAAACTCACCTCTTTCGCTGCAAAGCATAATCGTAACATCGTTTCCAATGACTTCATAACAAGCCTCTTGCACAACTTCACAAATGACTGGATTGACTTTGCCGGGCATAATGGAACTTCCGGGTTGCATTTTCGGTAAATTAATCTCACCCAATCCACATCTAGGACCAGAATTCATTAAACGCATATCGTTTGCAATTTTATTCAAGCGCACTGCCGCAGTTTTTAGCGCACCGCTTACAAATACAAAATCTGCTGTATCTTGTGTCGCCGCAATCAAATCTTCTGCAGGTTTAAACTCTACGCCTGTGATTTCTTTCAATCTTTTCTCTACGACAACTTTATAATCAGGATGGCAGTTAATTCCTGTCCCAATTGCTGTTGCACCAAGATTCAAAGTCTCCATAACACTTCTTGCATATTTTAAACGTTCAATATCAGTTTTAATATAAGTTGCAAAGGCATTAAATGTATTCCCCAAAGTTGTAGGCACAGCGTCTTCCAACTCTGTTCTACCCATTTTAATCACATCTTTCCATTCTTTTGCTTTAACCTCAAGTTCAGCCTTTAACTCTTCCATTGCCTTTAACAAATCGCCAAGTTTTGCGTGTGCCGCAACTTTAATTGAGCTTGGATAAGTATCGTTTGTAGATTGTCCTAAGTTTGTATGGTCATTAGGGTGAAGGTATTGGTATTCTCCCTTTTTATGTCCCATACTCTCAAGTGCAATATTGGTTAATACTTCATTCACATTCATATTTGTTGAAGTCCCCGCACCACCTTGAATCATATCTACAACAAACTGATCAAGAAATTCTCCGGCAATAAGCCTATCGCACGCTTTAACAAGTGCATCTGCTTTATCTGCATCTAAAACACCCACTTCTTTATTCGCCAATACCGCTGCTTTTTTAACTTGAGCAAACGCCTTAACAAAGAAAGGATAATCTTTTAACTTTCTTCCGCTCATATGGAAATTTTCTACCGCTCTAAAAGTTTGCACTCCGTAATACACATCGTCAGAAATTTCTAACTCACCAATAAAGTCGTGCTCTTTTCTAGTTCCCATAACAGACCTTCCTTAAAAAGAATCTAAATTTAAAGATTACTATACAATCTTTATGAAAACGAATATTACCCTTAATAAACTTATCATTTTAAATAATAGCAAAACTAATTTTATTTTTTAAGTTTAATTAAATATCTTTTAAAATTCCTCTTTTGCGCTCATAAATCGTAATAATAAATGTAACACAAGTTGAACATAAAATTCCTAGAGGATATGCCACCATTACACCCATAAAACCATAAAATCTTGGTAAAATCAGCACAAAAAATAATGCAAAAAACAAAGTATAAGTAAAAGTAACAATAAAAGAGGTTAGCGTACGTTGGATTGATTGAAAAAATATTGCACTCACAATATTAACACCAAGCAACACATAGCCTAAAAAATAAATCCTAGCAGAATCTTGCGTATCTGTCAAAAGGTTTAAATCCCGCATTGCAATGTCATTGGGCAAGAACCAACTTACAAAATACGGCATACAAATATAGAATAATACATAAAGTGCAATTCCACCAATCAAACTAAATCCTACCCCAAACTTAAAAATCCCTATTACGCGCTCCATAAGCTTAGCACCATAATTAAAACTTGCAATGGGTTGCACGCCTTGCGCCATTGATAATAGAATCGTAAAAGGTATAATTCCAATATACATTATCACACCATAAATCGCTAGCCCCCTATCTCCAGCAATGCTTGCAATAGTATGGTTAAAAATCAACATCATCACACTTACACTAATTTCGGAGCTGCTTTGCGGGATTCCATTCTTTGTCGCATTTAAAAGCGCATAAATATTAAAAGAACCAACTAAATACAAATCGCCCTTTTTGCGTAAAAAATGTTGTAGCAAAATACACATTCCAACGCCGTGTCCTAGCAGTGTTGCTAATGCACTGCTTGCAATTCCAAACTCTAAGATAAATAAAAAAATATAGTTAAAAATAATATTTAAAGCAGAGCCAACAATCATTGCCACCATTGCTAAAACTGGGCGTTTATCGTTAATAACAAAAATATCCAACATCGGATGCAGAACAATGATAAAGGATCCTAAGAAAATCACTTCTATATAAGCTTTTACAAGCGGTAATAATTGTGCGCTGCTACCAAGCATTAAAGCAATGGAATCAACAAAAATATATAGCGCAACACCGCCTATAACGCTTGAAATTAGCGCAAAATAAAATACACTGCTAAATACAATGCGCGCGTGCAGTGCCTTTTTGCGCCCCAAAAAATAAGACGCCATTGTTGCCCCGCCTACGCTAAATAACAATTCAAAAGCAATTAAAACAGGAAAAATAGGCCAAGCGATTCCAATAGCAGCAAGTGCATTTTCTCCGAGTTTCTTGCCCACAAAGATTCCATCAATTGTAGAATAACTGGATAATGCCAACATCGCAACAAGCGCAGGCACAAAATATGATAAAAATAATTTTGGAATCGCTGTGGTTTTGAGGTTGGCTTTTTTCTTTTGCAAACATTGCTCCGTTTTATAATGATTAATGACAATATTTTGTCTTGTAAATTGACGGATTCTACCACAACTCTGCTTTACAATCAAAAATTATTAGCGCAATCTCTTAGGAATATTGATTAGCCATTTTTGAAACATTTTTAATTTTTTTGCGAAAAATTACGACACTTTCTATAGAATAAAGTTTCCTTTTGATAAAATTTATAGTTTTTTAACGATAAACTTTTAGATTATATTAGGAGGAAATAGATGGCAGAGAATGTCAATCGTAGAGACTTCCTTGGTATGACTCTTGGGGGTGTTGCAGCTATTGGTGTGGGCGCATCATTAGTTGCAATGAAATCCTCTTGGGATCCATTACCAAGTGTTGTGTCAGCAGGTTTTACAACTGTTGATTTAAGCAGTATGCAAGATGGCGAATACAGACAAGTTGAATATAGAGGAACACCTGTATATGTCATTAAAAAGACTGCGGAAATGAAAAAGTGTGAAGACAGAGATGTAGTCGTAGGTAATGCGGATTATAGTTTGGGGATTCAAATTTGCACCCACTTAGGCTGTATTCCTTCTTACGATTCTAATACTACAGAGTTTCATTGTGCTTGTCACGGCGGACGATTTGACGCTTGTGGTAAAAATGTATTTGGTCCTCCTCCAACTCCAATGGCGATTCCACCCTTCAAAATTGATGGTGCAAAATTGGTGCTTGGCGAAGAAGGTCCTGAATACCTAAAACTTGTAGGTAAGGCATAAGGAGTAAGGAATGGCACAAATTCATAAAGCGGATGGTATTATTGATTGGTTAGATCAAAGACTTGCAGTCAAGCCTTTGATGAAAGTTTTGATGACGGAATATTGGATTCCAAAAAACATTAATTTCCTTTGGGCAATGGGTGTTGTTTTGGTTGTTTTATTCTCACTTCTAGTAGTTTCTGGTTTATTTTTATTAATGTATTATAAGCCTGATACGAAACTTGCTTTTGATAGTGTAAATTACACAATTATGCAAGAAGTGGCTTATGGTTGGCTCTGGAGACATTTACACGCAGTGAGTGCGTCTGTATGCTTCTTGGTTATTTATATCCATATGTTTGTAGCAATTTATTATGGTTCTTACAAGCGTGGGAGAGAAATGATTTGGGTTACAGGAATGATTCTCTTTGGCTTATTCTCCGCAGAAGCCTTTAGCGGCTATATGCTTCCTTGGGGACAAATGAGCTATTGGGCAGCTGCAGTTATTACAAACCTATTTGGTGGAATCCCATTTATTGGTGCGGATTTAGTTGTGTGGATTCGTGGTAACTTCATCGTAGCAGACGCTACATTAACAAGATTTTTTATGTTGCACGTTGTTTTATTGCCAGTTGTCATTATGCTCGTGATCGCCGTGCATTTCTATTCTTTGAGAATTCCACACGTCAATAATGCCTATGGTGAGGATATTGACTTTGAAGCAGAAGCAGCAAAATTTAAAGCAGGCAACAAAAAAGAATCCAAAGTGATTCCATTTTGGCCAATGTTTTTATCTAAAGATTTCTTTGTGGCAAGCTTCTTCTTAGCAATTCTATTTTATTTGACTTGCTACCATTTCTCATTTGCACTTGACCCAATTAACTTTGACCCAGCTGACCATTTGAAAACACCGCCGCACATTTATCCAGAGTGGTATTTCTTATGGAGTTATGAGATTTTACGCGGATTTTTCTTTAGTGCAGATTTAGGTTTGATTGCATTTGGAATCGCAAATGTTGTCTTTATCTTACTTCCTTGGCTAGACAGAAGCAATGTTGTTGCACCTGCACATAAGCGACCGGGCTTTATGGTATTCTACTGGTTATTAGTATTGGATATGATTATCTTAACAATTTGGGGTAAATTGCCTCCAACAGGTGTTAATGCTTACATTGGCTTTGTTGCTACAATTGCATTCTTGGCATTGTTATTTGTATTCTTGCCAATCATCACTAAAATTGAAAACAAAAAGCAAGCTTAAGGAGTTGGCATGAAAGAATTCTTAGCATTAATTATTGTTGTAGTCATTACAGGAATCATTTATTGGGGGGTTGAGCCTTTTGCGCACGGACAAATGTATCCAAAAGTCGCCCCCGCAGATTATACTTTTGCAGATCTCACACCGCTTCAAGCAAGCGAAGGAAATGTGGCTAACGGAAAAGATCTAGTGGGGGCAAACTGCACAGCTTGCCACTCTATTAGCGCAGAGGGTATGGAATCTCCATTTAGCCCAGAAGATGCAGTTGCAGCGTATGGCGTATTACCTCCAGACTTGTCTTCTGCGGGATTAATTTATGAGAAAAATTTCCTCTCTAATGTTATTAAAGATGCTGCAGTTGCAACAAAGCAAACACATAAATTTGAGGGTAATCACCCAATGCCTGCATACAATTGGATGAGCGATCAAGAAATTGCGGATATGGTTGCTTACCTACAAAGCATTGCTCCAAAAGAAATGACAAACAAAGAAGTCTTTATGGATGCTTGTGGGCGTTGCCATAATGTGCGCTACGATGGTTGGAGTGCAAATGGTGGTGTAACCACATATCTAGGCGCAAAAGTTCCTGATTTATCAATGATGATTCGCAGCAGAAACCTTGAGTATCTGCATAACTTCATTAACGATCCGCAAAAAGTTCTTGCAGGCACCGCAATGCCACGCGTTGGTTTAACAGAGACTGCGGAAAATCAAGTTATTACCTATATGGAATCTGTCGGCGATAGCAAGAAAGCTGAAAGAGAGGCGTTAGGCTATAAACTCGTTATTTTTATGGTGTTTATGGGTATTATTGCGTATCTTTGGAAGCGTAAAATCTGGCACAACGCACACTAATTTAATCTAGCAAGGGATTCCTTGCTAGAAAATCTATAAAATACTCTTTAAACTTTAAACATTTATGCTATATTCTATACATCTTACAATAAAGGACAATCAACAATGTATTCTATCGTTTTCCCTATTGACAATAACTATGCAGCATATTGCGCAGTTACTATTACAAGCATTATTTATGCAACAAATAATTGGGGGGGGGGGCAACTTCAAATTCTATAACCCCTAAAAACTCTAAAAAAACTTCCAAAACAGACAACTCACCTTATGACTTCCATATTATCTCAGCTGATATAAGCCAAGAATCGCAAGAGAGATTTAAAACATTAGCAGAATCGCTAAATCAAATTTACCCTTGTCAAATCACAATTCACAAAGTTAGTGATGAAAGATTTTGCAAAAATAAACATTTTTATGGCTCTTATGCTGTATATCGTAGCTTAAAAGTAGGCTCTATTCTTCCAAAAAATATTAAAAAATGTGTTTTTTTAGGCGCAGATATGCTTGCATTATCAGATATAAGAGAACTTTTTAATATAAACTTAGAAGGTAATCTACTTGCTGCAACAGGAGATTTTAACACTAATAAAATTTTGCCATCCTACCTTAATGCAGAATCCTATCAATTTGATAAAAATAGATTCTACTTTAATACTGGAACACTCATTATTGATCTTGAAAAATGGCGCAAAGAAAAGATTGAACAAGAGATTTTAAATATTCTAGCCACTTATGAAATGGATCTTGCCGATCAAGATGCCCTTAACATCATCGCAAAAGACAAAACATTAAAATTAAATCCAAAATGGAATATGTTATTGTTTTTAATGTTTGCAGTGGAAAATGAACTCAAAATAGCATTTGAAGGCGAAAATGCAGAATTTTATCTACCTTATGATAGAGAAACATTTAAAGAAGCGATGCAGAATCCAGCTTTTATACACTATGCGGGCAATATCACCCATAAACCTTGGGAATCCAAATACTCTAAAATATACCCACAATTCAATGCTTATCTGCCTATCACGCATTCAAGCTATGCTAAATGGTGGAAAATTGCACTTAATACACCCGCCTTTAATGATGAGTTAGCCAAAATTAAGCAGGAATTAGACGAAAATGCACTGCAATACTACATTACCGC
>JALEPE010000114.1 GCA_022766795.1 Helicobacter sp. | reverse complement strand
AGGGGGCATTGGTGGCAATGGCGCATTAAGAATTTCGGGGTCAAGGTTTGGATTTTGGGCTAATAATTCTTCTTTAATGATTTGGTCTAGCTGTGCTTTTTTTCGCATTGCTTCTAGCGTTTGGGGGTCAAGCTCTTCGGCTGGATTTGCGTTTTTTGCATTGGGGTTAAACTCATTAGCAAATGCGCTAGAGATTAGACTTGCTAGGATTAGGTTAATTGTTAGAGATTTTTTCATTATTTATCCTTTATTGCGCAACGGCTTTTAATGTGCCGTCTTTTTCAATATTGACTTTGCTTAAAGCGTATTCATAGACAATAAAGCCTGTCGGATTTAATGGAATCGCATTTTCTTTAATTTCTTTAGGCTCAAATCCAAATTTTAAAGTCGCTTTGTAGCGTTGGTAGCCTGTTTGCAATTCTCCTTGTCGTTCTTTTGCTATAAACTCTATTGTGGCAACATCTTGACTTAAAATTTGGCTATTTATCACTTCAATTTCTCGGTAGAGATTCTTTGTCTGATAAATACTTCCGCTTTGCGTTACGGCTTGTTGGAAGACTTTATAAACCTTATTTTCACTCTGCAAAGCCACTTCGCGATAGCGCACATCATCATCAATACGATTAATCGTTTCGCGTTTAATCACATAACCTGCAAGAAGTGATTTTAAAAGCGCAATATCACTACGCACATTAAAGCCTTGCGTTTCAATTCTAAAGAAGCTACCTTGTGGCTCGGAAAAGAAGACTAAATAGGGCTTAGTTTCTTTGAGTGGCATTAGAATCGCAAGAGAAAAAAGGGCTAAAAATAGCAATCCACTTAGAATCACAACAAGAATAAAAAGAATCTTTGTAATATTCTTTTCTAACTGAAAAATATAATTGGGGTCTTTTAAATTTAGCATACTCAACCTTTGTTTTCTTGTAAAACTTCTATATCATAGCAAGCACAAGGGCTTTGTTTAATGGCGTATTTATTGCTACAAGCACTAAAAACTACGCTAAGAATCGCTAAACTTAAGACTAATAAAACTTGTTTTTTCATCGTTACTCCTTTTACTCTTCATCAGGCATTCTATGCCCTTGTATGTATAAATCTCGCCATTGTTCGCCATAGGCACGCCTTAGGGCTTTAAGATTCTTGACATCGCCCGCGTCAGAGCTAAATATATTTAGCAATCCCCCTAAACGCGCAAGATTGACATCTAAAATTGCGGAATAATCGCCTCGTTTTAGCAGAATCTTGCGTTCGGTTGGATTGGTTTTGCTTAAAAATGCAATTTCATTGCCCGTAAGGTTTGCCATTGTGCGTAAATCCTCTAAAGTCTGCTCGTTCTTTGTAGGATAGATTAAAAAATTCACCATATTGTTAATAAAAGAGCTTCCTTTGGGAATCTCTTTAAAGAATCCTATGTCTTGGGTTGCCACCATTACTGCACCATTAATCTTACGCACTTCTAGGATTGCTTCTAGTAGCTTTTCACGCATAATTTCATTGTTTAGGTAGTCTTTTAGTTCATCTACAAACACAAAGAAGCCTTTGTTTGTGGATTTGGCATTATTAGAGAGTTTATGGAAAATATAAAATGCCATAAGCCCCGCTAATGTCTTATCTTTAATGATTGCGTCCATATTTAAAATAGAAAGTTGTTCGTTAAAGTTTAAGGCGTCTTCTTGGTTGTTAAAAATGGAATCCAAAAAGGGTTGATACGCCGCCTTTAAATCTAAACGCGTGGGGTCGTTTTGTGTTTCAAGGGAGTTGTGAAATTCTTTGAAATTTGGGTGTTCTACCATTTCTAATCTTTTAAGTGTGTCTTGAATATTATTAATAGCTTGTGTATCTTTTTCTTCAATTCCTATCATCATCGCTAGCCACGCCCGTAAAAAGTTTTGATTTTCGGTTGTTTTGGTTAAGGAAAACGGATTAAGCTTGAAGCCTACTTCATCATCTAAATCGTGGTATTCTCCGCCTACATACTTGGTAAAATTGTGCATACCGCGCATTTTATCCATTGCAAAGATATTGATATTGTATTTAAAAAGATTGCACATTAAAAATTGCGTTAAAGCCGTTTTACCTGTTCCCGTTCCTCCGATAATCATTGTATGCCCACTTGCTTCTTTGCCTGTTGTAGCGTGGAAGTTAAAAAAATATGGGCTTCCACTTAAGTGTCTAAAAATCGTAACGGGCGCATTCCCCCAACGATTCTTATTGAAACCTAAAATATCATTTTCTAAATTTATCATTGTGGCTAGATTAGAGCTTTGCAAGTTTCTTTTTCTTGCATTTAAGTTGCTTCTGCTTGGAAAGAAAGAGAAAAACAATGGAGCAAGATTCAAAGTTTCAGTAATCATTGCTAGATATTGATTCTCTAACACGCCTTTAAGATGATTCGTCTTTTCGTTGAGTTCATCTAAATTTAGGGCGTGGATTAAAATAGAATAACTTGTTTCTAGTAGTTTTTCTCTATCGGAGCGTATATCTTGGTCTAATGCGTGTAACATTTCTTTAGCCTCTTGCACAGCAAAAACGGCTTTATCTTTAATAATTTTTAAAGCCTTGTCCTTTTGCACAGATTCGGTGCTAATAAAAATGCTATATTCTATGTTCTCTCTTAACACCGCAGTGCTAATGTTGCTTGAAATATTTTCTGTTTCATAGGCTTTTACACTAATAAATCTTGCATAAATTTTCTTATTCGTTTGGATTGGCTCTAGTGGATTATTGTTTTCATCTCTTGGAATATTATTATTTGCTTCATTGGTATGAAAAATAAAGTAGTCTTTTTTAAGTTCCACATCGCTCGTAATATAGCAATCCGTTAAAAGCTCATAGCTATATTTTAAATTCGTTTTATTCATATTGGCATAACTTGCAAAGAAGTTTAGTAGCTCATCAGCACTTAAGGTTCTAGGCTTAAAATCGCTAAGTGTATTTCTAACAACTTGTTTTAAGGATTCAAGTATATTTGCCTTTTGGTCTAAACCATAATTGACGGATTGTGCTTGTTTTTGGATTCTATCTAATTCAATGGTAGAGATTCCATTCCCTTCGTCTTTCTCCTTAGTGAATTTGTCTTTAAATTTATTCAGCTCCCCTAAAATTGCTTTACTTTTTGTGGAGATGATAAAATAATAGACGATTTGGTAAGCTTCACGCAAATTCTCCCATTTATCAATAATTTGTTTTGCGTAAGGATTTTTAATGTCAGACTTAATATACTCTAAAAGGATTTTCTCTTTTTTGCAAACAATCGTTACAGAAACATCATCACCCAAAGAAGTAAAAAAACGATTTCTTGTTTCACTAAGCGACAACTCCTCTTCGGGCGTAATAGCGGAGTAACTATAACCAAACAATTCAAATCCAATACATAAATTTTTATCGCTTGTTACAATGATTTCTTCATTGTATTTTTGCGCAATATTACTTTCTAACGCCATTGAAAAAATTTTAGGTTGTAGAATCGTAAAAATACTATCGCCCTCTTTTAAAATCTTATTTATTAAAGTGATTAATTGTGTTTTTGTAGAATCTTCAGGAATTTTTTCTTTTTTTGGTTTTTTAGTAAAAAATTTTTTAACATCTAAAGCCATTGCCTACCTTTTTAAGCATAATATTTTTTTGATTTGATTTTTGAGCGTTTTTGGATAATCTCATAAATATCCTCATCAAAAAATTCCAAAGTGTAAAGCAGAGCTAAAATAACAATCGCAACAGGAATCGCATAAAGTTGAAACAAAAACCAAAGAATAAAAGTTAAGAATCCCCAAATCGTCCAAGATGTAATCGTTAAGCCTTTCGCCTTTGGTTTTTTGTCAGTTCTCTGTAACAAAATGAATTTAGCATTGCTTATCCTTTTAGATGAGTGATTTTGAGATTCCCCAAACAATCCCTAAAATTACAGAAACTGCAATAATTCCTTTAATATGCTCCATCATTCTTTCTTTGTTAAACATTACAATAATAAGTAAAATAACAAGCCATAAAATACCAATCACACTCACAAAAGTATTTACCATTGAAGCAATATCGCTTGCCGTGTTTGTAACTTGCGTTTCAAACTCGCCCTTAAATTTACCAAGCGCAGAATCACTTGCACCAAAGAGTGCCATAGGCAAACTCACAAACAATAAAAATGAAAACTTTTGTAAAAAACTTTTAAGCATTTACAATCTCCTTTTAAAAAATTTATGCAATCCTAGTAAAATTTTTTTCATTACCAAAACCATAATTTTGCGGAAGTTGTTTTAAAAGAAATTGCGTAAAAATGGGAGTTGCAAGCGTGTAGATTTGCTTAAAGTATTTTTAAAAAGTTACAATCTAGCTTAAAGGATAAGCTTTGAAAGGAATTGATTTAAGGAATTTGCAAGCGGATTAAAAAAGTTGCTAATTTCCGCAAAAAAAATTTTGCAAAAAATTTAATGGGGAGTTACAAAAAGTTTTAAAAAAAGTTACCAGAAAATTAAAAAAGTTTCAAAAGGAGTAAGAAATTTACATATTAAAATAACTCACTATGCGAGCCAACATTAAGACAATAAAGCACCAATATATCATCTTGCTTTTCATAGATGAGTAATAAATTAGGCTTAATGTGGCATTCTCTAAAACCTGCAAAATTACCCTTTAATGCGTGGTCGTTATATTTTTGTTCTAAAGTTTCATTATTTGCAAGTCTATCTACAATATCCGCTACTAACTCTTGGTCATTTTCGGATAATTTTCTAAGAGATTTTTTAAACTTTTTAGAAAACTCAATTTCATATTTCATTCGTTATTGTTCCTTACTATTGCAAGCATTTCTTGTCCAGATGAGCATTTATAGGTTTCTCCCCTCTTAACTTCCTCTATAGCCTCTAAAAGTTCCTCGCTTGGAGTGCGCCATTTTTCCATTAAAGCGTCTTTAATAAAATGCCCTTTTTTGATTAGTTCTGTTTGTTCTTCTTCTATGCTATCAAGCATTTTTCTTAACTCTTTTTCGCTTTTTGTTTTTAACTCTGCAATATAGGCATAATCTAATTTTTCTTGTTTTTCTAACGCTGTCATATTCAATCCTTTTAGGAATTTTGTTGTAATTTCACTTCTTAAATTATATCAAAATTTCTCATAAACAAATCACAAAGATTCCACGCACAATCCATTAATATTTTTTAAAAACTTTTCTAAAAAAACCAAACCGATACCATTTTTGCCAAAAAATCTCATTAGAAAAGCCCTTGTTTTCGG
>JALEPE010000089.1 GCA_022766795.1 Helicobacter sp. | reverse complement strand
ACCACGAAACTTTATTGGAAAATTTTATGTTCTTAAGGGGTGTTTAAAAAGTTGATAATTCTGCTTTGGGAGTGGAATCCTATCCCAAAGCTATGCTGCGCATTTGCTGCGATTAGTTTATTTAACTTCTTTAGCTCTTTTATCTTCAAAATCACTATTATTAAAGAATTGATAATCACTCGCATACAATTTCCCATCTTTTTTAAAGACAAAGAGAGACCACTCGCCATTCTTGGAAGTAACACCTTTATAGAAACATTGAGTAATTTCATTCTCTTTAATTCCCCATTTTTTTGCATTTTCTCGTTGAAAATCCATTAATTCACTGCTTCTATGTGAGAATGCCTTTTTAAACTCAGAAGCAGGATATTTTGCTTTTAAATCTGCTCTTAAAACACTTCTAATCCCTAAGTCTATCACTTGCTCATCAAGGCAAATGTCATCACTATTAACACTTGGCGAACCACAACCCGTGATACTAAATACTAGGGCGCATAGACTTATAAAAGCCCCCCCTCCCCGCAACATTTTACTGCTCTTCATTTTGTTCCTTTTGTTGAAAATTAGGTGAAAATTCTACACTATTGCCTAAATAAAGTCAATCATTATTTCACTTTTGCGATTCTAACTCTTTTATAAACACTTCGTCAATCCCGCGGCTAAGGCTCATTCCAAAAAGCAGAATCGCCCACGACAAATAAACCCAAATAAACAAAAAAAGTAAGATACTAAAAGAGCCATAAAGCGTCAAATAGGCTTTGTTATAAAACACATAATAGACAAATCCCCATTTGCAAATAGACCACAAAAGCGCGGTGATAAGGGAGCTTGTTAAGGTATTTTTGTTGCTAATCTTTGTGTTGGCAGAGATTTTAAAAAGCATAAAAAACACCGCCCACGCCACCAAATAAGGTGTAAGCTGAAAAAACCAAGCAACAAAAGCACTATAACCCAACTCTTGCAGATACGCATACGCTTTAGTGCTTAAATAAATGGAGAATAAAATCCCAAGCGGAAAAAGTGTCATACAAGTCCAATATACAGAAATAGAATCCCAAAATCCGCGCCCTTTCGTATGAAAGATTTTTCCGGCAATGTCTTGATAATTTTTAAAAAACAAAATGGAAGTTACAAAGGCGTAGATAAACCCCATTCCACCAAGCTTAGTAGAGTTTTGCAAAAAACTATCCATATAACTTAAAAAAACATCGGAATGCGTAGGGATAAAGTTTGTGATAATGAGATTCTTGAAACTCTCTAAATTTTCTTTAAACTCCGGCATTGCGGCAACAAGTGAAAACACAATCAAAAGCATAGGTAAAAGCGCGAAAATCGTATAAAAACTAAGGCTTGAGGCATAATACAGCAAATCGCCTTTTAAAAACACATACAAATAGCGCACGAGTATCCAAATTTTCGCGCAAATGCTTTTAAACAAGCCCAAACTGCAGAGTTTTTGGAACCGCAAAAGCTTCGGATTCTCTTGTGTGTTTTTTTCTTCCATTATTCCTCACAATTTGTTGCGATTCCATATCCATAGGATTGAATTCGCTCCACTTCCTCTTTTGGCGTGTTGCCTTTTGTCGTGAGATAATCACCCAACACCACCGCATTAATCCCGCTTTCAAAGAGTTGCTTTTGATTCTCACCAAACACGCGCTCCCTGCCCCCTGCAATCATCAACCGCACATTTGGCAAATATTCCCGCGCTAACTTCACGCATTCTAAGGCTTCCTCTTGACTTAGAATCTCTTGTTTTAGGGGTAATGCGGGATTGGGAATGAAAAAATTAATCGGGGTGGTATGCGGTTTTAATGTTTGCAAGGCATAGAGGAAGTCCATTCTATCCTGCCAACTCTCTCCCATTCCAAAGATTCCACCACAACATATTCCAAGACCTGCTTTTCGCGCATTTTCATTCGTTTGGAATCGCTCCTCAAAGCTGTGCGTGGTGCAAATGTTTGGAAAGAAATTCTGGCTTGTTTCTAAATTATGATTATAACTCGCAATCCCCGCTTCTCTTAGCTCCACTAGGGATTCCACACTAGCAATTCCATTGCAACCGATTAAATGCAAATGCAAACCCTCTTTTACAATCGCCCTAGCAGCCTCTGCAATGTATTCTGTGCGTTTAGAATCCAAATTGCGCCCACTTGTAACAAGACAAAATCCAAGCGCACCATTTGCACTTGCCCTTCTTGCTTCCTCCACAATTTGTGGAATCGGCTTGTATTTATACTTGTCAATCTCTGCATTATACTTCGCGCTTTGTGTGCAATATGCGCAATCCTCCGCACAACTTCCACTAGAAACATTGCAAATACTGCATAAAAAAATCTCTTGCATTTTATCCCTTTTCTTATTCTTTAATAACCTCATCTCTGCCGCTAAAGCTTTGAATCTTTACACTAGGATTCTCAAAATAAAAGACTGCAAATTCCGGATTCTCTGGTGTTTTGTAAATATTCCTTACCACTTCGTATTTTTCAAACATTGCCTCTTTTACCTTTAAATTATCCTCAAAAACGGCTTTCGCACGGATTCTAATCCAAGTCTCTTTGCCATCAAATGCGCTTAATTCTATATTCGCAAAATTTTGGATATGTTTATAGATTCCCTTTGCCTTAGAGGTGCAAGAATAGAGTTTGCCCTCAAAAAACAAAGGCGATTGTATCGGGCGCACGCGCGGATTTCCGCAAGTTCCTTTGGTTGCTAAAAAACCTACATTCTTATCTAAAAAATCTAAAACTTCTTGTGTCATTTTTTCTCCTTAAAGTTTATGGTGTATCGTCCATTCTTTCCTTGCATTCTGGATTGGAACATTCCAAAATGGGTTTATTTCTAAAGGTTCTACGCATAAGCAAAGAACCACACTTGGGACATTTTTGGTTTATCGGTGGAAATTTAGCGATAAAGTCGCATTTAGGGTGATTTCCACAACTATAAAACTTCCCATATCGCCCATTTCTTTCTAAAATATCCCCTCCGCACTTAGGACATTGCACATTCTCTAGCTTCTGCGGGGCGGATTTTTGCGTGGGCTTTAGGGGTTTAGCATTTTTGCATTTAGGATAACCGCTACAAGCTAGAAACTCGCCATTTCTGCCGCGTTTTTTCACCATTGCTTGACCGCATTTTTCACACACGCCAAAATCCTCTAATTCCTCATTGGAGGGATTTTCTTCTTTCTTGATATATTTACACTTAGGATAACCGCTACAACCCACAAACTCGCCATACCGACTACTTCTACGCACAAGCTCTTTGCCACAAAGCGGACAAAGCTCCCCCGTGGGAATTGCTAATTTTTGACTTTGAATGCTAGATTTGCCCTCACTGATTTTTTGGATAAAAGGCTCATAAAACTCCCATAGTAGCTTCTGCCAATCCTGCTTGGATTCCGCCACTTCATCAAGCTTTTCCTCCAAATTTGCGGTAAATTTGGAATCCACAATTTCATTAAAATGCTCCTCTAGCAACTCTATAACTTTAAAGGCGACTTCTTGGGGTTTGATTTGCTTTTTTTCAATCGTAATATAATCCCTTGAAGTAAGCAGTGAAATCGTGGGCGCATAAGTGCTTGGACGCCCGATTCCTAAGGATTCTAAAGTTTTAATCAAACTTGCTTCAGAGAATCTTGCAGGAGGTTCAGTTTCGCACTTCTCCTCACTGCATTTTTTTAGCTCCATTGCGCTTTGAACCTGCAAGGGCGGAAGCAATTTGTCTTTATCCTCATTGCCCAACACACGATAAAATCCATCAAAAACAAGCTTTCTGCCCCCAGCCTTTAGCAATGCTACATCGCTTTGAATCCAAAGATTCTGCAATTCAAATTCTGCATCTTGCATTTGTGAAGCAAAGAATCGCTTGTAAATAAGCGTGTAAAGCTTTAATTCATCGCCCTTTAAATATTGCGCCGCAATTTGTGGCGTGAAATCCATTAATGTCGGGCGAATCGCCTCGTGTGCCTCTTGTGCGCCCTTTGCTTTGGTGGTATAGACTTTTGGCTTACTTGGCACATATTCTTTGCCATAGGTTTTTGCGATGAGTTTGCGTGCCTCATCTTGGGCGATTTTTGCGATATTTAGGCTATCGGTTCGCATATAAGTAATCACACCCATAGAGCCTTTGTGTGTCATTACACCCTCATAAAGCCTTTGTGCGCTCTGCATTGTGCGCGAAGCAGAGAATCCAAGCAACGAACTTGCACTTTGCTGTAAAGTGGAAGTCATAAAGGGAGGAGGGGTAGCGGTTTTGCGGCGTTTGTTTTCTATTTTTTCAAGAATAAACTTTGCATTTTTCAAGCTTTGGACAATCTCTTTTGCCTCTTTTTCTGTTTTAATGCTTAATTTGTCTAGTTTCTTGCCCTTAAACTCTACTAACTCTGCCTCTATTACGCTAGATTCCGCATTGAAGCTACTTTTGATTTGATAATACACAACAGGCTTAAAGTCTAAAATCTCTTTTTCCCTATCCACGATGATTTTAAGCGCACTGCTTTGCACTCTCCCAGCACTCAAACCCCGCTGAATCTTAGAGGCAATCAAAGGGCTTAAGCGATACCCCACGATTCTATCTAGCAATCGTCTTGCTTGTTGCGCATTGACTTTATCCATATCAATGAAGCGCGGGTGTTTCAAAGAATCCTCAATCGCCTTTTGCGTGATTTCGTGAAATACGATTCTTGGTAGCTTGTGAGGGTCTTTATCAATCGCAGTGGCAATATGGAATCCTATCGCCTCTCCCTCTCTATCCTCATCGGTTGCGATATAGACTTGTTTTGCACCCTTTGCAAGTTTCTTTAACTCTTTGACAATTTGTTCGTGTGATGCGTCAATTTTATATTCTGGGACAAAATTTTGATTGTCAATTTTAATCCCAAAAGTTTGCTTGGGTAAATCTCTAATATGCCCTTTAGACGCGATGACTTCGTATTGATTGCCTAGAAAATTCTTAATAGTTTTTGCTTTTGTTGGTGATTCTACAATAATTAAATCTTTCAAATTCCTGCCTTGAAAATGGATTCACAATCATACAAAATTTTTTATCAAAATTTCAATTATTTTACAAAAAACTTGCAAAAACCAAGCCCACAAGTCCAGCAAACAACACAGGAATCGTAACAACAAATGCAATAAGCATATACTGCAAAAACCCAATATAAATGCCATAATTTCTTAAACTATACAACCAAAGCAATGTTGCCAAAGAGCCAATGGGCGTTAACTTTGAACCCACATTGCACCCAAGTAAATGCGCCAAAATTAAGCTAGGATTTACAATCTCCTTCACATCGCCTAAGGCTAAATCCCCTAACATCACAAAAGGTAAATTATTAATCACTGCACTAAAGATTCCACTCGCAAACCCCATAAAGAGGATTTGAACCTCTTGCGGCAAAGCAACAAAATAATGGATATTCTCTCTTAAAACCTCTAAGATTCCACCATTTTTAAGCCCAAAAACGACAATAAACAACCCCAAAGAAAACAGCACAATGCCAAAGGGAGCGCGTTTTAAATCCACAAATTGCACCCTTTTAATAGAGATTCCATAACAAAACGCCAAAAATGCACACAATAGCGTAAAACTAGAGAGTGGCAAACCTAAGGAGTGAGAAAAAAGGATTCCAAAGAGCAAAAGACAAACCAAGCCCAAACAAAACACAATCCCAAAGCGAGAAATATCTCTCTTCAAACTCTTAAACTCTATAAAGCGTGGCAAAATGCGCCTTAAATACAACCAAAAAACGCCAAAACAAAGCAATATACAAATCTGTGGCAACAACATCATCGCGCTAAAATAAAGAGGAGAGAAATTAAAAAATTGAGCGGTGATAATATTTGTGAGATTAGAGATGACAAAAGGATTAGAGGCAAAATCACTTAAAAAACTTACAAGCAGCAAAAATACGATTAATGGGCTTTTTAAATACTTACTCTTATCCTCCTTTAAAAGCGTGAAAATCAAGGGAGTTAGAATCAAAATCGCCCCATCGTTTGCAAAAACCGCTCCTAAAATCGCACTAAAAAGCACGATAAAAACATAGAATCTTAAGGTGCTAATGGCATTCCCCGCACTTAAAAGATTCATCATCACGAGGGAGAGAAAATTAAAAAAGCCTAGTTTATCTAGCAAAAGCGTAAGCAAAATAAGCCCTACAAGCGTCAATGTGGAATCCCAAACCATTGCCCACACGCGCCAAATATCACCTAAATCCACCACATTCAAACAATAAGCCCCCACAGCTCCCAAAGTGCTAAACACCCACAAAGGCAGCCCAAAAGGACGCCAAAAGATTAAAAGCATTGTGAGGCAAAAAATACCAAATGCCAATTTAGCTTCCTATCACATCTTTGTAAATTTCACCCCCAACTTGCGTCTTTGCAAATGCGACAAAATAGTTATTTCTCACGCTTAGCTTATTGTATTCCAAAGGCTTCTTACTCTTGCAATCTAGGATTGCTCCACCCGCTTCTTGCAAAATAATATCACAAGCGGCAAT
Organism: Helicobacter sp.; assembly: GCA_022766795.1. Taxonomy (GTDB): domain Bacteria; phylum Campylobacterota; class Campylobacteria; order Campylobacterales; family Helicobacteraceae; genus Helicobacter_D. The sequence goes on along the minus strand of JALEPE010000089.1, from coordinate 2,094 downwards.
GTCCCATTCGCTCGTGCCATTAAAGCGCGGATAAATGTCTGCCTTGCCCTCTGCTAATGCGCAAATTTTGAGTGATGAGCCATATTTTTGCACTTTTAAATGGTATTTTTGGATAAAATCCTGCGTCTCTTGCGTGCTATGAAACATAGAATCACACGCGATTAACGCGCTCTCCTGCGCTACTCTCTCGCCATTTAAGCGCACTTTTTTGTCTTTTAAATCCTGCAAAGTGCTAAGGAATTGAATGCCTTGTGTGGAATCTTTTTGCGATTCTATCTGCACCTTAAAGCTACCAAAACCCTCTAAAGCCATATACAAAGATCCAAAAGCAGGGGCAAACACCACGCCTAAGATAGGGCGATTCTTATGGATTAAGGCGATATTAATGGTAAAACCGCCATTTTTTGCCAAAAAATCTTTTGTTCCATCAAGTGGATCAATCAGCCAATAATATTCTAAGTTTTTGCGCTCCTCATAATCCAAGATTGCCTCTTCAGAGCAAACTTTATAAGGAGAATTTGCCAACAATTCTTGCGTAAGGAGTGCATTAGATTCTAAATCCGCTTTTGTAACAGGCGAGGAATCCGACTTCAACGCAAACTCCTCTAAGCCATAATATTTTAAAACTAACTCTCCTGCTTTAATTGCACTCATCGCACTTTGAAAAAGTAAATCCTGCATTATGATTCCTTGCCGTTTCTTTAGATTTTTGGTTAAACTTGTATCAAAATTTGCATTAAATTAAGGATAAAATTTTACGATTCCGCTTTGTCATTGCGAGGAATGAGCGGAGCGAGAGACGAAGCAATCCATAATCTTGCACTTCTAAAAGATTCCACCCTGTCATTGCGAGATTCTGCGTTAGTGGAATCGTGGCAATCCATAATCAAGCATCAAGTAAATATAATAGAATCTTTTAAAGAGTGCAACATTATAGAATCCCACCCTTAGAGATTCCACATTTTAAGAGATTCTGCTATGAAATTTGCTACAATGGCACAACAAAAAAACAAGGATAAAAATAATGGATTTTTCAAAAATCTCTGCTGTAATACTCGTCAAAAACGCACAAGCAACTTTGCAAGAATGCCTCCGCTCCATTCAATGTTTTGATGAAATCGTGTTGCTAGACAATCAAAGCAGTGATGATACTCTAAAAATTGCCCTCTCTTTTAAAGAATCTTTCCCCAATCTCCACATTCACACTAGCGAATTTATCGGCTTTGGAGCGTTAAAAAATCTCGCAATCTCAAAGGCGAAAAACGATTGGATTTTACTCATTGACGCGGACGAAGTTTTGGAGCAAGATTTTTTAGACGAGCTTAGAGAAATGCAACTCGCAAAAGAAAATATCCTTGCCCTACCACGCAAGAATCTCTACAAAGGCGAATGGATTAAGGCTTGTGGTTGGTATCCGGATTATGTTTTGCGCGTCTTTAACAAAACCTTCACGCATTTTAATGATAATGCCGTGCATGAAAGCCTGATTTTAAAGACAGACGCAAAAGTCATCAAGGCAAAAAAGGGCTTGAAACATTATGCGTATGATAGTATTTATGGCTTATTAGAAAAAATGCAAAGATACTCCAATCTGTGGGCACAGCAGAATCTACACAAAACAACCTCTATGGGTAGTGCTTGTGTGCGGAGTGCGTGGAAGTTTTTGAGGGATTATTTTTTAAAAAAAGGGTTTTTGTATGGTTACAAAGGCTTTGTGATTAGCCTTTGTAACGCTTTGGGTGTGTTCTTTAAATACGCTAAACTCTATGAACTCACGCACAAGATTCCTACTTGCTCTTTAATTATCACGACTTATAATAGCAAGGATTCTTTGCGCTGTGTGTTAGAGAGTGTCAAGAATCTTGATTATCTGCCAAGTGAAGTTTTAATCGCCGATGATGGCAGTCGTGAGGACACCGCGCAACTTATCCAATCCTATCAGGCGACTTTTCCCTGTCCGCTTTTACACATTTGGCAAGAGGACGCGGGATTCCGCTTAAACACCATACGCAATAAGGCGATTAATGCCGCGCGTGGAGAATACATTATCCTCATTGATGGGGATATGGTTTTAGAATCCCATTTTGTGAAAGA
>JALEPE010000065.1 GCA_022766795.1 Helicobacter sp. | reverse complement strand
ATTGCCTTATAAATTCTACTCAAGACTTAAAAGCACTTTTGCGCAAATTGATGGAACCAATGAAACACTTTTTATGATTATTCTTGCTTGTATTGTAGTTTTAAGCTTTAAAAATGGATTAGAGAGAATGCGGGGATTACAATGTAATTATTTTTATGCAATCACGACGATGTGCTTCTTATATATTGCGCTTTTGACACTCCTATCAACACCCTATGTAGAATTTATTTACTTTAATTTCTAGGAAGAATTATGCAAAAATACAAGAAGTTTATTATCGCTGTTTTATTGATTCCACTTCCTTTTATATTTGCCTTATTTGCGCTACTTTATATTTATGATCCCTATATGCTCTTTCATAAGCCTTATTTTAGAGAGATAACTTTCAAGCAAGATATGCGCTTAATGGCTCGCTTTGTCATTGATAATTACACATTTGATTCTGTTATCATAGGCACTTCAATGCTTCAAAATACATCCGCCAAAGAAGCAGATGAAAAGTTGGGTGGCAAATGGATGAATCTATCGCTTGCAGGCTCAACACTTGCTGAAAGAGCCATTGTTTTAGAATATTTTTTTAAAAGAAAAAGAAATGTTCAAGCAGTTATTTACTCTTTAGATGCTTTTACTCTGGCACAAAATCGGGGAAACAATACAAATTTTAAGTCTGCCTATGAAGATGATTGGAAAAAAAGATTCGGCTTACACCTTAATAAAGATGCCATTTTATGTGCTTTGCAATTTTCTAAAAAAGCAAAATGTATAGGCTCCCCCCTTACAGATCCAAGCTTAGAAGATTTTGTAAAATGGATATTTGAAGAAGATGGCAAAATGCGATTTGGTGGATTTGAAAATTGGCTAAAAGGCAATGATGAGGCCTTTAAAAAAAGAATTACTGAACCAATGTTAAACCATACAGGCAATTTCTTTGTCCATTCGCAAGTGAATACAAAAATCCATCAAGCAAATACCAAAAAGATTTTACTTGATTTTATCGCAAGCCATCCTAATACTAAATTTCATCTCTTGATTCCAACATATTCTAGAATGCTATATGCTGTTAATGCTAAAGGTGGAGAATTCTATTTCAATAAAGATTTCATACTTTTTTCTCAATATCAAGATGTCCTAAAATGGCTTATACGAGAAACGCAAAATTACCCAAATGTCAAAATTTATGGTTTTGATGATTTAGACTATGCGGACAACATTGCAAATTATAAAGATCCATCGCACTATAATATAGATATGAATTCTATGCAACTTGATGCTATCGCCAATCAAACACATATTTTAACGACACAAAATATGGAGGAATATTTTAAAACTATGGAAACAAGAATTAAGAATTACAATTTAGAGCCATTTATGCAACAAATTAAGCGGTATATGGAATCGCAAAAATAGATCCAATGCCATAGTTTATACGCAAACGCTAAAATCGCTACTCTTTAGATTAATCCATTCCTTATAATTATCCTTTTACTTCCGTAGAATAATTAAAGCATGCAAAAGGATTCAGCAATAAAACTTTAGAGAAACTCAAAGGAGAATTATCCAAAAATCCCAAAAAAGAAATGTGGCGTGGGTGTTTTTGTCTTTTATCAAGCCTTTGCAAAGCCTTTACGCTACATTTTTGTAAGCTATGAGAAATCTTATTAGAGCTTACCGCGTCCGCTTGTAGGGTTTGGTGCGACATTAAATTTTTACTTTCTTTGCTTTTTGCCTCCTCTCCACGTGTTTAAATCCACTCACACGCCTTACTCACCTCACTTTTTCTCCATTGTGCGATGAGAGTTTGTGCCTTTTGCGGAGAAACACTAGGTATCAGGCTTTATAATTACAGAATCTATTTAAATCAGTAAATTTTTAAGGAGCAAAAATGGCAAAGCATTCTAGGCGCAGGGAGTTTTTAAAGGTTTCCGCTTGTATTGCAGGATTAGCAGCATTTGGAGCTTTCTCTCCCAAACTCTTACGCAAGATTTGAAACAAACTCCAAGGGATTCTAAAAAAGGAGCGAAAATGCAAACTCTCACACTTAACAATGGCGTTACAATGCCACTTCTTGGGCTTGGCACTTATTCACTCACGGGCAAAGCAGGACAAAAGGCGATGAGCGAAGCCATAGAAGTGGGTTATCGGCTTTTTGATAGCGCACAAATGTATCATAATGAAGCCGAGCTTGGTATGGCAATAAATAACGCAATTAAGGGCGGAATCAAGCGTGAGGAGTTTTTTATCCAAACAAAACTTTTGGACGCAAATAGTGAGGATTCAACCAAAAAGTCTATTGAAAAATCACTCCAAAGATTAGGGCTTGACTACATAGATTCTTTGCTTATCCACGAGCCCTACACTCAATCCAAGGCGATGTATAAGGCAATGGAATCTTTTTATAAACAAGGAATCTTAAAGGCTATTGGCATTTCAAATTTTGGCACAAAGGCATATCGGGAGTTTGTGCAAACTTGTGAAGTAATCCCTGCAATCAATCAATGCGAGACACATTTATTAATGCAGCAAAGGCCCTTGAGGGAGGCAATGCAAGGCAAAATATTGCTACAAAGCTGGAGTCCTTTTATTGCAGGAAAAAATGTGGCAGGAGGCTCTATTTTAGAGAATCCCACGCTTAAAAACATAGCACAAAAATACGATAAAACACCCGCGCAGGTGGTTTTGCGATTCTTGATTGAACAAGGCATCAGCGTGATTCCAAAAACTTCCAAAAAACATAGAATGATAGAAAATCTTAATGTCTTTGATTTCTCTTTAAGTGTAGAGGATAAGCAGATTCTAAGCGGTTTGGATACAAACAAAAGCTCTTTTTTGGACAAATTATTAGAGGAAATTTACCCGTAATTGCGTCTTAAATGCAAAATTCTAACAATGAATAGACAATATTATAGTAAGTAAAAAACGCAAAAAAGTGCGGATTTGTATCTTTAATCTCAAAAAATGCAAGCAAGGCTATAAAAGCCTAGCTTTAATTTAGCTAAATTTAAATAATTTTTTAGTAAAATAAACACCTTTTATTTTATCAAATTTCACACACGCTAATCCTAGTTTAGGTTGCGCAATGAATTTAAGCGTTTAAGGAGCGTGGAGGGAAAACCAAAACAAATAGGAGAATACTATGGTAACAATGAAAGATCTTTTGGAATGCGGTGTGCATTTTGGACACCAAACAAGACGATGGAATCCAAAAATGAAAAAATACATTTTTGGTGTGCGCAAAAATATTCATATCATTGATTTGCAAAAAACTTTGCGTTATTTTCGCTACACTTATAATATCGTGCGTGATGCAGCAGCAGAGGGTAAGACAATTATGTTTGTAGGGACGAAAAAACAAGCAAGTGAGACACTTAAAGCTTACGCGGATAGTGTGAATGCGCCTTATGTGAATTATCGTTGGCTTGGTGGAATGCTCACAAACTTTTCAACCATTAAAAAGTCCATTCGTAAGCTTGAAATCATTGAGGAAATGGAATCTAGCGGACAAATTGATTTACTAACAAAAAAAGAAAAATTGATGATTCAGCGCAAAAAAGAGAAATTAACGCAATATCTTGGTGGTGTGCGTCATCTTAAGAAAGCTCCGGATATGATTTTTGTCATTGACGCGGCAAAAGAAAAAATCGCTGTGGCAGAGGCTAGAAGACTTGGAATCCCTGTGGTTGCGCCGTTGGATACAAACTGCGACCCCGATATGGTGGATTATCCAATTCCCGGAAACGATGATGCGATTCGTTCTATTCAACTATTCTGCAAGGAAATGGCAGAGGCTATTACAGAAGGACGCGCAATCGCAGGTGGTGAAGCACCGGTATCTGAAGTGGTAGAACCTGCGAGCGAAGAGGAGAAACAAGAAGTGCTTGAGGAAGCAATGAGCGAAGAAGATTTCGCCAAAAGTGTAGAAGCAGAATAAGGAGAGGCAATGGCAGAGATTAGCGCACAACTCGTAAAACAACTCCGCGATATGACAGATGCGGGAATGATGGATTGCAAAAAAGCCCTTGTAGAAGTGGGTGGCGATTTAGATAAAGCTGTAGAATACTTAAGAGAAAAAGGGCTTAGCAAAGCAGCAAAAAAGGCTGATAGAGTAGCAGCAGAGGGTGCAATTAGCCTTAAAGTTTCTCCTGATTTCAAAAAAGTGAGTATGGCAGAGATTAACTCCGAGACAGACTTTGTTGCTAAAAATGACGGCTTCAAAGAGCTAAGCGCAAAGACGATTGCATTGGTGCAGGATTCTGATGTTTCCAGCGCAGAGGAGCTTCACACTTTAACCTTTGAGGGAGCGACATTTGAGGAATACTTAAAGTCTCAAATTGCAAAAATTGGTGAGAATATTGTTGTGCGTAGAATCGCAAAGATTAAAGCGCAAGGTAGTGGAATCGTGAATGGTTATGTGCATTCTAACGGGCGTGTGGGCGTGATTATTGCACTCAAATGCCAAAACGAAGCTAATGCAGCAAAATTAGCGGACTTTACAAAGAATCTTTGTATGCACGCAGCGGCAATGAAACCCCAAGTGATTTCTTATCATTCCTTTGATAAGGACTTTATCAAGAGTGAAAAAACAGCAATCATTGCGGAACTTGAAAAAGAAAATGAAGAGCTAAAAAGACTTGGAAAGCCTTTGCATAAGATTCCACAATACATTAGTCAGCTAGAGCTAACAGATGAGATTCTAGCAAAGCAAGAGGAAGCTTTGAAGGCAGAATTGAAAGCGCAAGGCAAACCCGAAGCGATTTGGGATAAGATTTTGCCCGGACAATTAGAGAGATTTAAAGCAGATTCCACAATTTTAGACCAAAGGCTTACATTGCTTGGACAATTCTTTGTAATGGACGACAAAAAAACAATCGCACAAGTTTTAGTGGATAAATCCAAAGAGCTTGGGGATTCCATTGAGGTTGTGGAGTATGTGCGCTTTGAGCTTGGCGAGGGAATCGAGAAACAAGCTTGTAGCTTTGCAGATGAAGTAGCGGCACAATTAGGCTAAGCTTATAATGCTTGTTGCGAAGAATTTATCCTTTGCGTATGACCGCCAAATTTTAGAAAATGTTTCTTTGGAATTAGGAGCTGGAGAAACACTTTCTATTATGGGTGTGAGCGGAAGTGGAAAAAGCACACTTCTGCATATTCTTTCTGGATTCCAAAAGCCCCAAAGTGGCAAAGTAATGATATTGGGCAATGATATTTATCGTTTGTCTGCGGATAAGCTTCTTGCATTAAGACGCAACGATATTGGTATCATTTTTCAATCCCATTATTTATTTTCTGGATTTAACGCACAAGAGAACTTAGAGGTTGCGTCCCTCTTGAGTGGCGAAAAAATAGACCACGAACTCTTAAGCTTGTTTGGAATCTTAGAGATTCTCCCTCAAAACATTGGTACATTAAGCGGAGGGCAGCAGCAGCGGCTTTCTATTGCTAGGATTCTCACTAAAAGACCCAAAATTATTTTTGCCGATGAGCCAACGGGGAATTTAGATAGAGAAACAGCCTTTAGCGTAATGGAGCTTTTGTTTGATTATGCTAAATTAACACAATCCTTGCTTGTTTTTGCAACGCACGACCCGATTTTAGCTAAAAAGGCAATGTATGCTTACAGACTTGAGAATGCCGCATTAAAACGGGCTGATTAGGCTACAATGGGATTTGCTCACAGAGATTCTTGATTAATGGAACTTCTAGCTTATTTGACAGAGGGTAATGTTGCAAACTTTTTGTTGTTACTCTTGCGTTTTGCAGGAATCATTGCGTTTTTTCCTTTTTTTGAAAACCAAATGATTAGCAATTCCATTAAGGGTGCGCTTATTTTTTGGCTTACGATTGTTTTTATCCCTCTCTTAGATGTTGTGCCACCTGCAAATTGGACAATTTTGCGCTTTATTGTTGCGGGGCTTTCAGAAATTATGCTTGGATTTCTTGCTTCTATGGCATTGCAAATTGTCTTTGGTATGATTTCCTTTGGTGGGGAGTTGATTTCTTTTGCAATGGGATTGACGATTGCCAATGCGTATGACCCCATCACGGGTGCGCAAAAGCCTATTGTTGGGCAACTGCTTACACTTCTTGCTCTGCTCATTGCTTTGGGGCTTGATTATCACCATTTGTTCTTTTATTTTGTGGGAGAAAGTATCAAAGAGATTCCGCTTGGCGGGTTTATGTATTCGCAAAATTATATAGAATACATTGTCAAGTCTTTTGCGCACCTTTTTGTGATTGGGCTTACGATGTCTTTTCCTATTATCGCCTTAATTTTATTAAGCGATATTATTTTTGGTATGATTATGAAAGCGCACCCACAATTTAACCTCTTAGCCATTGGATTTCCTGTGAAAATTGCGGTGGCTTTTGCTGTTTTGATTGTTATTATTCCTGCAATCATCTTACATTTTAAACGCGAATTTTTAAGTGCATTTGACGCTCTAACGCTTCTATTCCAAACTGCTTTCTAGCCTTTTGAATCGGAGGCAATGACAAAACGCTAACTGTCGCTTCGCGGTAATCTATAATTTTAGATTGCTTTAAGGATTATACTGCTTTAAGGATTCCATTGTAAAGCTTTCTTTATGATGAATTATGGATTTGCAGCTCAAAGCGGGTGAGTTGCTTACGCAAATACATCTTCGGTATTGCCTCGCAATGACGGAAGTGGTGGGTAAGGACGGAGGGGTAAGCGTGCTAGGGGTTTGGGGTTTAAGGGGGTAAGGGGGACGCTTCGCAAGTAGAACCCCTTGCCCCTTTAGAAAAAAGAAAAGTTCAGGATTCTTTTTAGTTTCTTTAACGATTCCATTGCAACAGATTGCTGCAAGCAAAGTCCTTAACAAATAAAAAACACATAACCATAAACCAAGGTGTAAAGACAGAGAATCACAACCTTTTATCTAAAATCCGCTCAATCAACTCTGTAATAGCACTCTCTAACATAGAATAGACTTTTTCAAAGCCATCTAAATCTCTAAAATAATAAGGGTCTGGAATCTCTTGCCCTCCTAAACCAAAATCTCCCATTAAAGCAAGTTTCTCACGCGGAAAGCCAAGCTGCAACAAATCACTATAATTTTGCCTATCCATTGCAATAATTAAGTCAAATTCCAAATCGCTATACACACTGACTTTGCGCCCTTTAAGATTAGAAATATCAATTTTGTGTCGTTTGCCTACCATAATAGAACGCTCACAGGGTGGCTCATCAATATGCCACCCGCTCGTCCCTGCAGAATCCAAACGCAAAGACAATCCTGCCTTTCTTGCAATCTCCCTTGCGATTCCCTCTGCTAAAGGGGAGCGGCAAATGTTTCCCAAACATACAAACAAAATGGAATGTATCTCCATTCCCAACCTTTATTCCCCTTGCATTGCGATCCATTTTTGCGCAATCCGCACCGCGTTTGTTGCCGCACCTACACGAATCTGGTCTGCCACGCACCAAAGATGCAAAATACTCTTATCATAGTTATCTACGCGAACTCTACCTACATAAGTTTCATCTCTATCGGTTGCAATGATTGGCATAGGATAAGATTTTTCTTGTGGATTATCTATCAGCACGACACTTTCAGCCTTGCTTAGCACTTCTTGCGCCTCTTTCGCATTCACTTCGCGCGCAAATTTAATCGTAATTGCCTCACTATGACTACGCAAAACAGGCACACGCACACAAGTGGCACTCACTGCAAAATCACTATGCATAATCTTGTTGGTTTCATTGACCATTTTCATTTCTTCTTTGGTGTAGTCATTACCCAAAAATACATCAATATGTGGAATCACATTCAGTGCGATTCTATGTGGAAACGCCTTAGGCTCACAAGATTCCAAACTAAAATCAAAGAATTTTTGCATTTGTACTACAAGCTCCTCCATTCCCTTTTTACCCGCGCCTGAAACCGCTTGATAAGTGCTAACATCTACGCGCTCTATCCCAAAAGCCCTATGCAATGGCTCTAACACTTGCACCATTTGAATTGTGGAGCAGTTTGGATTTGCAATAATCCCGGTTTTCTCCCACAAGGCAATATCCTGCGGATTGACTTCTGGCACGACAAGTGGCACATCTTGTTGCATTCTGAAATGGCTTGTATTATCAATCACAACCGCACCTGCTTTTGCCGCGCTAGGCGCAAACTCTGCGCTCACGCTTCCACCTGCCGAAAAGAAAGCAATCTCAATATTTTCTTCCTCAAAAACCTCGTGGGTTAGCTCCTTTACCTTTAGCATTTCACCTTGAAACTCCACCTCTCTGCCTACGCTTCGCGCACTTGCTAATGGCACAAGTTTATTAATGGGTAGATTCCGCTCCCCTAACACTCTAAAAATCTCTTCACCCACCGCGCCTGTCGCGCCTACCACTGCAATATTAAATTTTCTCATTCTTTCTCCTTTAAAGTTGAATCTTGTATCTTTGCATTTTGCCAAGCAGCACATCTTTCTTAAGTCCTAACAACTCCGCTGCACTATCTACATCAGAATCACTTGCTTTTAAAGCTTCATAAATTAACTCCTCTTCTAAGTTTGCAATTTTTTTCTCACCGCCACTCTCGCGTGAGCTTAAAAACAAATCCTCCGGCATTATCAAATCCCCTTCGCACAAAATCGCTGCGCGTTCAATCACAGAAAGCAACTCGCGGATATTGCCCGGCCAACGATAATTTAAAAGCTGCTCTTTTGCGCCCTCTCCCCATTTTTTAATCCCGATTCCATATTGCGCATTGACTTGCTCTAGCTTCCATTCACAAAGCGGTATAATCTCCTCCGCTCTCTCGCGCAAAGGCGGGATATGAATCGGAATCGTTTGCAGTCTAAAAAACAAATCCTCTCTAAACTCGCCTTTTTTGATTTTCTTTTGAATATCTGCATTGGTTGCTGCGATAAAACGAATATCCACTTTAATGGGCTTTGAGCTGCCTAAACGCACCACTTCCTTTTCTTGCAATACACGCAAAAGCTTCGCTTGTAGGGAGGCTGGCATTTCTCCAATCTCGTCTAAAAAAATGCTTCCCCCATTTGCCGCCTCAAACTTCCCTGCCCTTCCCTCCGTTGCGTCCGTGAAAGCACCTTTTTCATAACCAAAGAGTTCAGATTCTAACAAATTCTCTGGAATCGCCGCCATATTCAAAGCCACAAAAGGCGCATTAGCCCTTGGTGAATTTTGATGAATATAATTTGCAAACAATTCCTTACCCACGCCACTTTCTCCAAGCAGCAAAACAGAAGCGTCTGTTTTAGCGGCTTTGTTTGCAAGTTTTAAGGCGTTTTCCAATGCGGGAGAAGTTGCCATAAACTGCTTATTTTCTGCATTTTTATCGTTTGTTTTCTCGCCCTTTTTGGGCTTACCCACTTTTTCCATTACTTCTTGGGCTTTTTTTGCACGATGAATCGCCTCTACCAAAGTTTCAATCTCAAAAGGCTTGGTTAAAAAATCTTTCACGCCCAGACGAATGGAATCAATCGCCTTACCCAAAGTTGCATTTCCTGTGATAATCAAAGCTTCATAGCGTCCATTTAAGACTTTTAAAAACTCCAAGCCGTCCATTTGTGGCATATTAATATCTGTAATGATTAAATCAATGCTATCATCAAGCTTTTTTAGTGCGTCTTTAGCACTTTTAAAACTCACAACTTCAAACTCACTATATTCACCTAGAGCAATCTCTAAAGATTTGCGCATATTAATATCATCTTCTACAATGGCTAACTTCATTTTTGCTCCTTTTGCATAGAATCTCTTGACTTTTGCAAGGTAAATTTATCCCAAGCAATCCCTCTTTTCTCGCGCACCAACGCATAAAGCGTTGCGATTCCACTGCCATACTCAATTTTAATGCGCGTGGGTGGAATCACAAGAAATGTTAGAGAATTTCCGCGTAAATTATGCACTTCGCTCCTATCCTCTAAACGCACACCCCAATTAAAAAAACATTCCAAAATTTTAGTTTTATAATCCTTTAACAATGCCTTTTCACTTTTTGCATTGTGTGAAATTTCGCAACTTTTATAAGGGTGCTTTGTTTGCTTTAGCATATTTGCACTCACCATTGAGGGAGAAAAATCATATTTTTCATTCAAAACAATTCCATTTTTAACCGCGATTCTATAAGAGAAAATATACTCCGAAGCATTGATGATACCCATAAAGCATAATATCCCACATAGAATCCTAAACATTACTCTAAACTATTTTCCCCAAGCAAATCATCTTCTGTCCCTATTTCGTCCAATTCCTTTTCTTCTTTTGGGCATCTTGCAATGGAGACAACCTTATCATCATCTACATTGACGATAATCACGCCACTTGTTGCGCGTCCGGCTTTGCGTATGCTTTGCATATCTACACGAATCATCTTTCCGCTGCTTGTTAGCACCATTAAATCCATATTTTCATCTACATTGACGATTCCAACAAGCTTACCTGTTTTTGCTGTGAGCTTCATCGCAATCACGCCCTTGCTGCCGCGATTTGTGATTCTGTATTCATTGACTTCTGTGCGCTTTCCGATTCCTTTCTCACTCACGCTTAAAATCTCTTCGTTCTCATCAACGATTGCAGTTGCACCAATGACATAATCCTTTGGCATTTTAAACTTAATCGCCGTAACGCCTCTTGCTACGCGTCCAATCTCGCGGACATTCTCCACACCAAAGCGCACACACATTCCCTCATAAGTAACCACCAAAATTTCTTTAATATCCGCACTAATAATCTTTGCAGTTACCAACGCATCGTCCTCATCTAGGTTAATTGCTTTAACACCCACGCTTCTAATATTTTTAAACTCGCTCAAATTCGTGCGCTTGATGATTCCATTTTTTGTGAAAAATGCAAGGGATTTATCAGGATTAAAATCTTTTGTCGTAATCGTTGCCATAATCTTTTCATCGGGGCTTAGATTAATGAGATTGACTACCGCCTTACCAATGGCTGTTCTACTTGCCTCTGGAATCCTATAAACCTTCAACCAATAAAGTTGCCCTTTATCCGTGATAAATAGAATCGTATCGTGCGTATCAGAGACAAAGAAGCTTTCAATAAAGTCATCATCGTGCGTATTTGCAGAAATTTTGCCTTTGCCACCGCGATTTTGCTTCTCATAAGTGCGCACCGGTACGCGTTTGACATAGCCGCGGTGGCTCATTGTTACCACCACAGGTTCATTAGGAATCAAATCCTCCATATCAATGCTATCATAATCCTCTTCAATCGCTGTTTTTCGCTTGGTTGAAAACTTCTCTTTGGATTCTAATAATTCCTCTTTAATGATTGCGTTAAGCTTCTCCTCGCTCTTTAGAATCTCATTTAATCTTGCAATTTCTTTTAGTAATTCTTGGTATTCATTCTCTATTTTGTCGCGCTCCAAACCTGTAAGTCTCTGCAAACGCATATCTAAAATCGCTTGGGCTTGAATCTCGCTTAAATTAAACTTGCTGACTAAGCCCTCTTTTGCAACCTTTGGGTCGCTACTTGCGCGGATTAACGCCACAATTTCATCTATGTTTTCAAGCGCGACTTTCAAGCCCTCCAAGATGTGCGCCCTAGCCTTTGCCTTTTCTAGCTCAAAAATACTACGGCGAATCACCACGCTCTTGCGATGAGAAAGAAATAAATTTAGCAGTTCTAAAAGCGTGAAAACCTTTGGTTCTTTGTTATAAATGGCAAGCAAAATGATTCCAAAAGTGGATTCCATTGTCGTAGATTTAAAGAGATGATTTAGCACAATCTCACTCATTGCTTCGCGTTTTAATTCCACAACTACGCGGATTCCGTCCCTATCGGATTCATCACGCACTTCAGAGATTCCCTCAATGACCTTTTCCTTTGCTAATTCTGCTATCTGCTCTACAAGTCTTGCTTTATTCACTTGATAAGGAATCTCATCTATGACGATAATATCTTTTGTTTTAGTTTTTTCAATATGTGTTTTAGCACGGATTCTAATGCGCCCACGCCCACTTTCATAAGCCTCTCTGATTCCGCTTTTGCCATAGATAATCCCACCTGTTGGAAAGTCTGGGCCTTCAATAAAGGTTAAAATGTCGTCTAACTCCGCCTTTGGATTATCAATCAAATACACCAATGCGTCAATAATCTCATCTGTGCGGTGTGGTGGGATATTTGTCGCCATTCCCACTGCGATTCCATTAGAACCATTAATCAGCAAGTTTGGCAAACGACTAGGCAGTATATCTGGCTCTTGCAAAGTGTCATCATAGTTTGGCAAGAAATCCACCGTATCTTTATCAATATCCCGCAAAAGCTCCTCGGCAGCTTGTGTCATTCTCGCTTCGGTATAACGCATAGCCGCTGCACTATCGCCATCAATACTACCAAAATTTCCTTGCCCATCTACAAGCTCTAGGCGCATAGAAAAATCTTGCGCCATTCTAACCAATGCGTCATAAACTGCAGTATCGCCGTGTGGGTGGTATTTACCAATCACATCACCCACGATTCTCGCACTCTTTTTATAAGCCACGCGTGAAGTAACGCCTAACTCATACATTGCATACAAAATGCGTCTATGCACAGGCTTTAGTCCATCTCTTGCATCGGGCAATGCGCGTCCAACAATGACGCTCATAGAGTAATCCAAATAACTTTCTTTAATGGAATCCTCAATATTCACATTTTGAATATCTTGATTTAAATTCAGCAAGTCAGACATTCTTTCCCTTTTTCAAACTTTTTATGCGCGATTCTATAAAAATTTCACTTTAATCTTGCTAAACGCTTACTTTTGCAAATCAGCCCACGACTTACAAAATGTTGCTAACTCTTTTTTGTTTGCTAACACAGAAGTTTCGCTCTGAATTTTACACAAAAATGTTAGAATCTCGCTGTGCGTTAGGATTCCAAGCTTTAAACTCTCACTCTTAGCATTAGGAATCGGATAAATCCGCAATCCTAGAAACGCGTTCTCTGCAAAAAGTGGCATTCCTTTGCTAAGCTGTGATTTATCGGCACTCTTTTCAAATTCTAAAAACTCTTTTAAGGTTTTTCTCTCTCTTATAAGCTGCGACCAATCGTGTTCTTTAAAAAAAGAAATTTCTAAATCGTCCCTAAGTGGCAAATTAGGTGGAATGCTCAAAAGATTAAAATAAGTCTCCCCAAAGCTCAAAGCGCGAAAATTTGGTTCAGGCAAAACATTGCAGTAAATATCTGTAAATTTCTCTGTCTCAAGCACAGCTAAATCCAAACTATCGTCTAATGCTAGAATTTTTGCGTGGCTTAAACACTCAATAGGCTCTCCCAAAACTTCTGTATGGTATAGCACAATATCTCTTGCCCTTGTAGCATTATACACATTAGACGCGCTTGTCAAGATAAGATTCTCATTGATAGCTAACCCGTATCCTTCTACATAATAAGGGTTGCTTTTGTTTAGAGTTTCAAACTCTGCGACTATTTTCACGCCATATCGCAGCCAATAAGGATATTTCGCATACGCTCCTAGTGTAAGAAATATCAACGCTAAAATTATCTTTGCCATTCTTTTGCCTTTTTGGATTCTTTAAATCTTAAAATACTACAATAAACTTTTTAATTTTACACTAAGGATTTAAAATATGGAATTAAAAACTTTCAACCTATCCCAAGAGGAATTAGTAAAGCTTGAATATGCGGTGATTGAAACTTCAAAAGGCAAAATAAAAATAAAGCTCTTTCCAAACGAAGCACCCAATACGGTAGCAAACTTCGCTTCTTTAGCGCAAAGCGGATTCTATAATAACCTAAACTTTCACCGCGTGATTGCGGGATTTGTCGCGCAAGGCGGTTGCCCAGAGGGAAGCGGGAGAGGAGGACCGGGATACAGAATCCAATGTGAGCTAGAAAACAATCCCCACAAACACTTAAAAGGTACTCTATCTATGGCACACGCCGGACGCGATACAGGCGGAAGTCAGTTTTTCATCTGCTTTGCTCCACAGCCTCATTTAGATGGCGAACACACCGTGTTTGGACAAATTGAAGATGAAGCAAGTTTAAAAGTCCTAGATTCTATTAAACAAGGGGATAAGATTATAAAAATTATCGTTTAAGGCACAAGAATTACATTAACACAAAAACCTTTGCGATTCCATTGTGAAGGTTTTGGATATGCTAGATTATGGATTTGTAGCTCAAAGCGGGTGAAAACGCTACGCATTTGCACGCTTCGCTACGCTCGCAATGACGGAGGGAGTGGATATTTCGTCATTGCGAGAAGTCGTAAGATTCCTAAGTTTTTTACTGCGTCATTGCGAGAATGAGTTTTTTACTGCGTCATTGCGAGATTCCGCCTGCGGAATCGTGGCAATCTATAATCTTATCAATCAATAAGGATTCCATTGTGAAGGTTTCTTTATGCTAGATTATAGATTGCTTCGTCATTCGCTTTGCTCATTCCTCGCAATGACGGAGGGAGTGGATATTTCGTCATTGCGAGAAGTCGTAAGATTCCTAAGTTTTTTACTGCGTCATTGCGAGATTCCGCCTGCGGAATCGTGGCAATCTATAAATCAAAGAAGTTATAAATGGTTATAATGGAATCTTATAAGGTTAAGATAAGATTTAGGGATTCCATTGTTTCATTGTAAAAGTTTCTTTATGTGGGGTTATGGATTGCTTCGCTACGCTTGCAATGACGGAGGAAGTGGATATTTAGATATATATCTTTGAAAGTTTTTATTTTGTATCAATTATATGTTTTTGAGTATTTTTGCTTTTATTTTGCGGTTAAGTTTGGGATTGTTTATTTAAAGAAAGGCAAGAATCCCAAAGGGATTCTTAAAGGACGGAATTAGAAAGTATATTTAACTTCTACCCTTGCTCTGTTTCTGTCCTCGTCTGGAGCAGTAGAGTTTGGTCTATCATCCTCTGTGCTTAGCATTGCATAGAAACCAGAGATTGTTAGGTTTTTGCTATGTTTCCAAGCAACTGTTGGAGTAATTTCTGTGAATTTAGTTTTATAAGTTGTTTGACCTGCTGCAAATGTTGTTGCGGGTGTTGTTGCAATACTAAACGCTCGTGTTGCTTTAGTTTCATTCTCACCATACGCACCCTCTAGTCCAATTTTGAAGCGACCATCTAGGAAAGTATAATCAATCACACCGTGGAATACGCTTAAATCTGTTTCTTCATAAATGCCTGTAAATCTATTACCAATAGGATTACTTAGAA
>JALEPE010000119.1 GCA_022766795.1 Helicobacter sp. | reverse complement strand
ACTTTAAAAGATTTATTGTAAGTATTTATTCATTGCAATATTATAGATTGCCACGATTCCTTACGGAATCTCGCAATGACAGAGGGATAAGACACGAGGACAAAAAACCAAAATGTCTGTTCCTGCGTCATTGCGAGGAATGAGCAAAGCGAATGACAAAGCAATCCATAATGTTGTACTGCTTTAATGATTCTATTGCAAAATTTATTATTAAATTTATAAATACATATTGTATTTTTTAAATTTTATGCTATAATTCCACAAATTTTAAAAACAAGGAAAACAAAATGGCAAATTTACCACACAACAACTATACACAAGAAACACTCGCACTACACGCAGGTTACACTTATGATTCACAGCGCACATTGAGTGTCCCAATCTATCAAAACACTGCTTATAGCTTTGAGAGTTTGGAACAAGCCGCTGCTAGATTTGGATTACAAGAGCTTGGCAATATATACACAAGATTGACAAATCCAACTTATAAGATTCTAGGTGACCGCTTAGCCGCAGTAGAGGGTGGCGCATTTGGAGTGCCGACTGCAAGTGGAACAGCAGCGATTTTTTACGCTTTAGCAAACTTAGCGCAAAATGGCGATCATATCGTGTATTCCAATAAAATCTATGGCGGGACACAAACGCTTATTGTGCATACTTTGAAGCGATTTGGCATTACATCTAGCGCATTTGATATTGACGATATTGAGGGAACTTTAGAATCCGCAATCAATGAAAAGACAAAAGTCATTTTCTTTGAAAGCCTCTCCAACCCACAAATTGCGATTGCCGATGTAGAAAAAATCGTCAAGATTGCTAAAAAATATGGAATCGTAACGATTTGTGATAACACCGTTGCAACTGCATTTTTGCACAAGCCACTAGATTTTGGCGTAGATGTGGTGGTGTATAGTCTAAGCAAATATGTCAATGGGCAAGGAAGCGCATTGGGTGGTATTGTGATTGAACGCAAAGGATTAAATGATTTACTTGTCAATAATCCCCGCTATCCCGCATTTAACACGCCTGATGAAAGCTATCACGGGCTTGTGTATGCAAGCCTCGCGGGTGCTTTACCTATCTTTGGAATCCGACTGCTTACAGAATGGTTAAGAAATATCGGCGCAACCATTTCTCCACAAAATGCGTGGATTATCATTCAAGGGCTAGAAACATTAGAATTACGCATTAAAAAACATAGTCAAAATGCACTAGAAGTAGCGAAATTCTTACAATCGCACCCGAAAGTCAAAAATGTATTCTATCCGGGCTTAGAGGGCAATCCTTACCATAGTTTATTGCAAAAATATTTCAGCGATTCCAATTCTAGCGGACTTTTAAGCTTTGAAGTGGGGAGCTTTGAAGAGGCGAAAAAAGTCTGCAACGCGCTAGAGATTTTTGCGATTGTTGCAAACATTGGGGATTCTAAATCACTTGTCATTCACCCAGCCTCCACAACCCATTCACAACTGAGTGAGGCGGAATTGCAATCTGCGGGAATCACACCTTGCACGATTCGTTTAAGTATTGGCTTGGAATCTCCTAAAGATTTGATTGCGGATTTGAAACAAGCATTGGAGAAATAAGGATTTTTATGCCACTTGTCATTCCAGAGGATATTCCAGCTTTTTCACTCTTGAAGCAAAATGCCTTTATTATGGGGTGCAATCGTGCGAAATCGCAAGATATTCGCCCTTTGGAAGTGTTGATTTTCAACCTTATGCCCACAAAAATAGAAACAGAAAATCAGATTCTCTCTCTCCTTGCAAACTCGCCTTTGCAAGTGAATATCACACTTCTATCCACCGCAAGTTATGTCGGTAAAAATACGCCAAAGTCGCACTTGGAACGATTTTATGTGAATTTTGAAAACATTAAGAATCGCAAGTTTGATGGAGCAATTGTTACAGGTGCGCCTATTGAACATTTGGAGTTTGAGGAAGTGAAATATTGGGGTGAATTAACGCAAATTATGGACTTTTTAAAGACGCATTGCACAAGCACTCTCTATCTTTGCTGGGGCGCAATGGCGGGGCTGCACTACTTCCATAAAATCCAAAAGATTCCGCTAGACTCCAAGCTTTTTGGCGTATTTGAGCATTCTTGGGTGGAAAAAGACTTGCTTTTAAATGGTTTAGATGAGATTGTCAGGATTCCACATTCGCGCCATTCAGGAATCAATGAAGCACAAGTGCGAGAAAATAGGAATCTTAAAATCTTGCTAGAGGGTGAAGAGAGCGGAATCACTGCCTTAAAAGACGCAAAAGACTTCTTTATCTTAGGACACCCGGAATATTCCAAAGAAACATTGGATTTAGAATACAAAAGAGATTTGGATAAAGGCTTAGAAATCACGAAACCAAAGCATTATTACAATGCGGAGAATTTGCCAATCTTTTCGTGGCGTTCTTCTGCTAGTGTGCTGTTTGCAAACTGGCTAAACTTCTCTGTGTATCAAGACACGCCTTTTATTCTTGGGTAGGCTTTTGATAATATACTAGATTGCGTTTGCGTGTCTCAAAGTCTTTTGAATCCTCTTTTAAATAGATGATATAGCCTCTATCCTCATATAATCCGCGCACATTTTGTGTGTGTCCATCAATGCTTAAAGCGTATTCTTTGGATAATAGAATCTCTCCGGCAGTCTTACCAAATTGCGGAATAAAAAGCGCAACTGCACCGATTAAAAGGGCAATAAAAAGCAGTTTAAATAGCTTATCAATCAATGGAATCACAAACCCAATTCCAAAAATTGCAACCAAAAGGATAAAAGCATAGGGGTTAAAAACATTGATAAAAAAAGGATTAAAAAACACTGCAATACCATAGTATTGGATATAGCCACTAAAAATAGTCGCCCAAAATACGCTAAAAAGCAAAAATATTAGCAATAAACTAACAAGCATTGAGGATACGAATTTCATTATCTCACCTGATACACTTAAGATTGAAGTTTGAAATTTTATAGATTTTAGAGGGTTTAGATTCCACAAAACCGCGTGCATCTAATACTATAATATCTGCCTTCTTTAATGCAAAATCTAAATTGAAGTTACATTGGTGTGCATTTGCCGAGCTAGAATACAAAAAGGGAAAGAATTGTAAAAACTCTGCGTGCAAGGCATTTTGCTCTTGCTGATTTTGCACCACACGAATTGCGAGAGATTCCTTGTTTAAAGCATTTTTGCCTTTATAGATGAAGGTGCTTTTTGTGCTTTTTCGGATTCTATTTTTATGCTTGTTTGGAATCCGCACAAGATTTTTTAACTTTGAAAAAGAATCCAATGTTAAAAGTACATTTTGGGATTCACTGCGCCCCTTAATAGCATTTAACTTAGCGGAATCCGCACACAAAAATCCCGCTGTTGTATCGCTTTGGGCTAAGAAAATTGGCGCAACTTCTGTGTTGAAAAAGCTTTTTTTATTCTGCCGTTGCAATCCCATTATTTTAAGTAATCCTGAATCGCTTTTGCTGAATTTGGATTATGCAACTTTAACTCTGCCATCGCACACACCGCGACACGCGCCGCTTCAATGGTTGTAAAATAAGGCACATTGTTGCGCAAAACCTGTGTGCGAATCTTATCGGTATCGTCCTTGCTAGAAGCCTCATCGCTTGTATTAATGGCTAAAGCAATCTCTCCATTTGCTAACATATCGCCAATATTTGGACGTCCCTCGCTAATTTTTAAGGCTTCCTCGCAAGAAATTCCTGCTTTTTGTAGAATCTCCGCCGTGCCTTTGGTAGCGCAAAGCTCAAATCCAAAACTTTGTAAATCACGGGCAAGGGAGACCGCTTGTGGCTTATCCAAGCTTCTAAGAGAGATAAACACCTTGCCACTTGTTGGAAGCGAGTTTTTGCAGGCAAGCTGACTTTTTGCAAAGCTTAGCCCAAAGCTCTCGCTAATCCCCATTACTTCGCCTGTGGAGCGCATTTCAGGTCCTAGCACCATCACCGCACCACTTAGCTTGTTAAAAGGAAAAACCGATTCTTTAACAGCGATATGTTTTAAGGTTTTGGGCTTATACAATCCGTCTTTAAACTCTATTTTTTGGAATCTATCATACCGCTCTAATGCGGATTTTAAGTTGCCATTTACCATTACATCGGTTGCTACTTTAGCAAGTGGAATCCCAGTTGCCTTGCTAACAAATGGCACGGTGCGACTTGCGCGAGGATTGACTTCAATGAGATAAAGCACATTTTCAAAAATAGCATATTGCGTATTCATAAGCCCTACAACACCTAAGTTTCTCGCAATCTTTGCTGTGGTTTGCTCAATCTCTTGAATCCTCTCCTTAGATAAGCTAATTGTAGGGAGAGAACACGCAGAATCGCCACTATGGATTCCAGCTTCCTCAATATGCTGCATAATCCCGGCAATATACACTTCCTTGCCATCGCTGATAATATCCACATCTAGCTCAATGGCGTTGTTTAAGAACTTGTCAATCAGCACCGGAGAATCCTCACTCACGCTCACTGCCTCGCTCATATACTCTTGCAACTCTAACACATTATAAACAATCCGCATTGCGCGTCCTCCTAGCACATAACTAGGACGCACAAGCACAGGGAAGCCAATCTTTTGGGCAACAGAAATTGCCTCCTCTTTTGTATAGGCTATGCCATTTTGAGGTTGGATTAGCCCATTCTCCTCTACAAATTTTGCAAATTTCTCCCTATCTTCGGCAATATCAATCGTTTTTGCGCTCGTTCCGATGATTTTTGCCCCAATGGTTGTGAGTTTTTTTGCAAGTTTCAATGGCGTTTGTCCCCCAAAATGGACGATGATTCCATCGGGCTTTTCGCGTTCAATCACACTGCGCACATTCTCAAAGGTAATGGGTTCAAAGTATAAAACATCACTTGTATCATAATCGGTGCTAACGGTCTCGGGATTGCAATTATACATAATGCTTTGAATCCCCATATCCCGCAATGCAAAACTCGCATGCACACAGCAATAATCAAACTCAATCCCCTGCCCAATGCGGTTAGGTCCTCCACCAATAATTAGCACTTTTTTGCGCGGATTCTCTTGTTTTTGAGCATTTTCATTTTCTCTTGCAAAAGGTGTTGTGGAATACAAATAAGCGGTTTTTGTCGCAAACTCTGCGGCGCAAGTATCTACTTCGTTGTATTGCAAATGTACACCAAGTTTTTGACGCAAGGCATAAATATCCTCTTCACGCAACTCCAAAGATTCCCCAAGATTCACCAAAAATGCTAAACTCTTATCACTGAAGCCCCATTGCTTAACTTGTCGCAAAAATCCCTCATCGTTGAGTTTTTCAAAAGAAATTTGTTTCTCTAGCGCAATGATTTCTGCAATTTCTTTAAGAAAATAAAAATCTATTTTGCACCACTTTTGCACTTCCTCCACACTCACTCCACAGCGGAACGCATCGGCGATATAAAGCAGACGCTCCGCATTGGGGCGGCGCACTTCGTGTTGAATCTCGCTTAAATCACTGCTTTTGGGTGTGAAGCCAAAGATTCCGGTTTCTAGGCTGTTGAGTGCTTTTTGTAAGGATTCCTTGAAAGTCGCACCAATCGCCATTACCTCACCAATGCTTTTCATAGAGGTTGTAAGGGTGGAATCCGCTTGAGGAAACTTCTCAAAAGTAAAGCGTGGAATCTTTGTAACAATATAATCAATGCTGGGTTCAAAACTTGCAGGAGTGCCTGTAATATCGTTTTTAATCTCATCTAGTGTATAGCCCACCGCAAGGAGAGTTGCAACTTTAGCAATGGGATAACCTGTAGCTTTGGAGGCAAGTGCGGAGGAGCGCGAAACGCGTGGATTCATCTCAATGACCGTCATTCTGCCACTGCTTGGGTTAATGGCAAATTGCACATTGCTCCCGCCCGTATCCACGCCAATTTCACGCAGAATCGCAAAGGAGGCATCACGCATTCTTTGGTATTCCTTATCTGTTAGCGTGAGAGCGGGGGCAATGGTAATGGAATCCCCTGTATGCACGCCCATTGGGTCAAGGTTTTCTATGCTACATACGATAATGCAATTATCCGCTTTATCGCGAATTACTTCCATTTCGTATTCTTTCCAACCTAGCAGGGATTCCTCAATCAAAATCTCTCCAATGGGGCTAATCTCCAAGCCATTTTGCGCAAGATTCTTAAACTCATCAATGTTATAAGCAACACCACTTCCGCCCCCTGCTAGAGTATAACTTGCGCGGATAATGAGCGGGAATCCTATCTCTTTTGCCGCATTGAGTGCCTCCTCTAGTGTGTAAGCATAACGCGACTTTGGCAAGTCCATACCAATTTTTAGCATTGCTTCCTTAAAGGCTTGTCTATCCTCGCCTTTTTTAATCGCTTCGGGCTTCGCGCCTAAAAATTGCACATTCCCTAGCATTCCCTTTTCAAACATACTCATCGCAATATTGAGTGCGGTTTGCCCTCCCATTGTGGGTAGAATCGCATCAACCTTTTCTTTTTGAATAATATCTGCTACCACTTCCTCTGTGATGGGTTCAATATAGGTGCGATCGGCAAACTCGGGGTCTGTCATAATGGTTGCGGGATTGGAGTTAATCAATACCACTTTATAGCCAAGCTCTTTAAGCGTTTTAGCCGCCTGTGTGCCGGAGTAATCAAACTCGCACGCCTGTCCGATAACAATCGGTCCTGAACCGATAAGTAAAATTGTGTGAATATCATTGCGTTTTGGCATAGAATCTCTCTTGAAGTTTAGGGTTAAAATTTCGTAATTCTAGCGTTTTATGACTTAAAAGTTGAAAGAAAAGTTTTATTTTTCCCAATTTTGTAAAAAAGGTTGCATTTTATATAGACTCGCCTTGCAAAACGCACTCTTTGCAATGCAAATAAGCTCCTTAGCGGAATCCTCTAAGTTTTCATTAATGATTAAATAATCAAAGTTTGGTAGATTTTTCACCTCATCAAGGGCGTTTTCTAAACGTTTCTCTATTGTTGCGTTATCATCGCTGCCGCGCCCATTTAAACGCTCTTTTAGTGTGCTTTTGTTGGGTGTTGTGATAAAAATGCTTGTAGTTTGGCTTGGAAAAGCCTTTTTGATATTTGCCTGTCCTTGCACATCTATATCAAAAATGACAAGTTTATCCTCCTCTAACGCCTTTAAAACCTGCTCTTTGGAAGTGCCATAATAGTTATTATGCACTTGCGCCCATTCTAAAAACTTATCCTCTTGGATTCCTTTCTCAAAGGATTCTTTGGTAATGAAATGATAATGCACTCCCTCTATTTCTCCCTTGCGTTTTTCGCGCGTTGTGGAGGAAATGGAAAAGTAATGGTTGGGAAATTCTTGCGCTAGAATCTTGTATAATGAGCTTTTACCCGCTCCACTAGGACCTGAAAGGATTAGAATCGCTCCTTTGTGTTTCATAGATTCTAATCCTTTTTGGGAAATTGGATATTAATACTAATAGTTGCGCCACTTAGTAAGTCTTTGAGATTCTGCGCTTGAAGTGCTTGAAGTGTGCCAATCAGTGATTCTATGGAATTTGCTTGGATATTGCTTGGTAATTGTGTTTCTGTAGCTTTTGGTGCATCTTGTGTTACAATCGGCGCAGGAATTGGGTCTTTAGAAACTGGCTCGCCCAAAGCTTCACCCATACTTTCAATACTTAATGCACTAAAATCATCGTCCATCTCATTGGATTTTGTTTGTAACTCTGCTTGTGGAATCGCATTTTCTGAAGCAGAATCTTGTGTTAAATCCAAATCTTGCGCTGTGGTATCCTCTAAAGATTCTAAATTATTTTCTGAATCTTCTTCTTGCGCGCTTTCTAAATCTAAATCATTACTTGCAATATCTAATTCCACATTAGTTTTGTCTGTGTCTTTAGAATCACTAAGTGTGTCGGATTCTGCGTTGTCCAAAGATTCTACATCGTCTAATTTTAAATCTACAAAGTCACTTAAATCATCATTTGCAATAGCACTTATATCGGATTCTGTGCTTGCTTCTGTGTTTTTTTTGCTTTTTTCTAGTTCTAAGTCCTCCAAGCTTCCTAAATCCTCGCTTAAGTCTAAGGAATCCAAAGTTTCAGGTTTTTCATCAACTTGAGAATCTGGTGTATCCTCTATTATATTATCTCCTAAAGTATCTATTTCTAGGGAATTTGTAGTTTCTTGAGTGTCTGGGATTTCTGTGGCTTCTATAGAATTTAGGGATTCTGCACTTTCATTGGTAGCTTCTGTTTCCTCGCCTAAATCAAAATCACTTAAATCAATCTCCATATTCCCTATATCATCCTCGTTTGCAGGCTCTAAGGATTCCGCCTCTTTGCTCTGTGAGTCCTCTAAAGCAGGCTCTAATGTGGAATCTTGCGCATTAGAATCATTGTCTAATTCTAAATCATCTAAAGAAAACTCAAAATCATCTTCTTTGGGATCTTGCCTTGTGGAATCTTGTGTATTTTGCGTGTTTGTATTTTCCATCTCCTGCGTGCTATCTATTTCTTCTATTGCGTCTAACCCCTCGCTATCTTTACTATCAAAAGAATCTAAATCGTCCGTCAGCGCACCTAATTCTTTATCGAGATCTAGTGTATCTTCTTGGGATTCTGCACCTTCTGTGGAATCCCCAAGTAAATCTTTGATCTCATCTACATCGCTTTTATCAAGCACTTGTGGTGTATCTTGCGCATTCTCAATTTGTGATTCTTCTTCTAACGCATCGTCTGCGCCAAAGTCAAGTTGTGCGTCCATATCCTCAATATTGTTGGTGCTTTCGGTATTGTTGTTATTTTCAGCACTCTCAATACCCTCTTCATCGTCTGCGCCAAAGTCAAGTTGCATATCACCATCTTGTGGAGTTTCATCATCAAGGTTTAAATCATCCAAGCTGGAAAAATCAATTTCATCATCAAGATTTAAATCCTCCAAGTTATTGTCCTCATTGGGTTCTACAATATCACTTTGTATTTCTGCTTTTGGTGTATGTGAAGCTACAATTTCAATGCCTGAAATTTCGCTTAGTGTTTTAACTAAATCTGTTGGTAAAAATGGCTTTTGGATATAGGTATCAAAGCCTTCAATACGCTCTGTGGATTTCGCATAAAACAATGCAGTTTTTGCATCTTGATTTGCTTCTTTATAAGCATTAAAGCTTTCTGGCTCATAGCACTCATCATCTAGCAATACGATATTTGCGTCAATGCCCATATTTATTTCTTGAGATTCTACAATTTCCACACCTATTTTAGAAGCACTTAATGCTACAAGCTTGCTAATAATGGGATTTTTGCTAATAAGATACAATTTCATAAATGCTCCCTTGAGCTTTTGTTTAAACAAATAAATGTTACAATTTTATCAATTTGAATCTTAGATTTTGCAAAGGATTTTAATGTTTAAGCAAGTTTTAACGCTATTTTTTTTGGTTGTATTGTTTTGTAACGGGGCAATGGCTAGTGATTTGTATTTTATGCCAAAAGAACAGGATAAGGCTTTAAGAGCCCTCATTAAGACAATCAAAGACACACAGACTTCCTTAGATGTTGCGATTTATAGTTTTACAAATCGTGAAATTAGCAAAGCCATTCGCGATATTGCAAAAAAAGGTGTAAAAGTGCGCATTATCTACGATAAAAAAAGCAATCAAGACCCCAATAAATCTACGATTGGCTATCTTGCAAAGCTAAAAAATATAGAAACCTGCCTCTTAGATGGGGAACGCTCACGCAACGAAAAATACAATGGCTTAATGCACATAAAAATGGCAATCAGCGATAATTCACACCTTGTGCTAGGCTCGGCAAATTGGTCTAAAAGTGCGTTTGAAACAAATTATGAAACGCTTTTAATTTTAGAGGACGCGGCATTAATCCAAAAATCTAAACAAGCTTTTGAAGTAATGTTTCAGAAATGCGATAAATATTAGAGATTCCACTTTTTACCATCTCCAACACTCTTTCACCCTTGACTTCCTTTTCACCAATAATCTGGAAGTCAAACTTCTTGTGTAAGTTTATTACCTGCTTATTACTTACAAAAACCTCTAAGCACAACTTTCTAACCCTCAATACATTAAAGGCATAAAATAAACTCACTT
>JALEPE010000118.1 GCA_022766795.1 Helicobacter sp. | reverse complement strand
ATCACTAAAGCTCCCTTTTGCGTCTAAGCCCCTATGACGCATAGCAACAGATGCCTTTTGCACTATCTCTAGCGCATAATTCCCTCCGCAAATGCCACACATTAGTTTAGGATTCCAATCTTAGCACTTGCCTCCTTTACCGCTTGCGCAATTTGCTCTATTTGCGATTCGCTCAAATAAGGATTCATCGGCAGACTTAAAACTTCCTCGCTTGCTAATTCCGCATTGGGAAAATCTCCTTTTTTGTAGCCCAAAGGAGCGAAACATTGTTGTAAATGCAAACCTAAAGGATAATGAATCGCACTTGGGATTCCATTATCCTTTAAAACCTCTTGCAATGCGGAACGATTCTTAACCCGAATCGTGTATTGCGCAAAAACACTGCTTCTCCCCTCTAAAACTTTAGGAATTATGACATTTGTTCCCTCTAAGTAATGGCTATAAAGTTTAGCAACTTCATTTCTTGCTACAATGTCTTGTGTAAAATACTTTAATTTAATTCTCAAAACCGCCGCTTGCAATGCGTCTAATCTCCCACCGATTCCAACAAATTGATGCACATATCTTGACTTTTCTCCGTGCAGTCTCAAACTTGCAATTCTCTTTGCCAAACTCTCCTCTTGGGTAAAAACAGCTCCTCCATCTCCATAGCAGCCCAAAGGCTTAGCAGGAAAAAAGCTTGTCGTAGCAATCGCACCAAATGTGGAATCCTTGCGCCCTAAAAACTCCGCTCCAAAGCTTTGTGCGCCATCAAGAATTAATTTAAGATTCCTTTGTTTGCAGATTACTTCAAGTTTTTCTAAGTTTGGTGGCTGTCCATAGAGGCTAACAGCTAAAATCGCCTTTGTCTTGGGCGTAATTGCTTCCTCAATCCTATTGCAATCTAAATTATAATCCTCTAAGGATATATCCACAAAAATAGGCTTAATCCCCAAAAATGCAATCATTTCTGAAGTTGCAATAAAAGTAAAAGGCGTGGTAATCACCTCGTCTCCCGCCTTAATTCCTAAAGCCATTAAAGAAAGTAGTAGCGCAGAACTTCCGCTAGAACAACTCACTGCATAGCCTCCACCGACAAACTCCGCTAATTCTTTCTCTAAAGATTCTACCTCACTTCCCATAATAAATTGCGCATTTCTACATACTCTTAAAACCGCCTCTTCAATCTCTGCTTGATGCGCTTTGTGAGATTCTTTTAAATTTGCAAAATCAATTTTCATCTAACACCTCCAAAATAGAATCTTTACATTTATATTTCGTCTTATCATAGCTATCTTGTGCGATTCCGTTTTTATCAAACTCCAAACGCAATCCTGCCTTATCCACCCAACCTATCTGCCTTGCAGGATTCCCCACAACAAGCGCAAAATCAGGCACATCACGCACGACAACTGCTCCCGCACCAATGAGCGCATATTTCCCGATTGTGATTCCACAAACAATCGTAACATTGGCCCCAATAGAACAACCCTTTTTAAGTAAGGTTTTTTGAAATTCCTCTCTGCGATTGATGAAACTGCGCGGATTGATGACATTGGTAAAAACCATTGAAGGTCCCAAAAACACATCATCTTCGCATTCCACACCCTCGTAAATGCTCACATTGTTTTGCACTTTCACGCCATTTCCGATTCTAACATTTGGACCCACCACGCAATTTTGCCCAAAGGAGCAATTCCCGCCGATTACACTTCCTCCTAAAATATGGCTAAAATGCCAAATCTTGCAGCCCTTGCCAATTTCTACATTTGCGTCAATCACTGCGGTGTGGTGTGCAAAATAATCTCTATTTTCACACATTGGACTGCCATTTTTGCTTATAAGTTTCAAAATGATTCATCATTGCCTTTTCCTCTATGGGTTGCATTCTTTTCGTGCTTTTTGTTTGTAGAATCCCAGCAAATGGATTCTGCGGCTTGGATAAATGCAATGCAAAATTACTAAGCATTGCAATTTCGTTTTCATAATGTTGCCTTGCGAGTGTATGCAGAGTATCGCTTGGATAAATTGGTGTGGGCGATACAGAGACAATTGCACCACAATCCACCTTTTCATCAATATAATGCAAAGTAACCCCTAAGGGTCTATCCTCCAAGATTTCCCATTTAAATGAATCTAGCCCACGACTATTTGGAATGATTCCGGGGTGTGCGTTTAGAATCTTTTTACCCTTTAAACACTCTTTAGACACGATTCCGCAACCTGTGATAAGGTAAATATCGCATTCATTTGGAATCTCGGTATCACTCGCACAAATTTTATAAGAAATTTTCCATTGCTGCGCAATTTCCTCCGCACTCACTGCCTCGCTCTGCTTGGGTTATGTGCAAACAACCACTTGCTCCTCTTTTGGCTTAAAAGGCAAAGCATACACTATACCCCCCGCAGATTCTAACAAAGGGTTTGACAAAAGCTGATTTAAAACTTGCTCTGTCTTTAAATGGGGTGCTTGATAGGTGATAATGCCTATTTTG
Source organism: Helicobacter sp. (assembly GCA_022766795.1). Lineage (GTDB taxonomy): Bacteria > Campylobacterota > Campylobacteria > Campylobacterales > Helicobacteraceae > Helicobacter_D. Next base: position 191 of record JALEPE010000118.1, on the reverse strand, counting down.
TGGAATCTCTGCATTTTATTCCTTTATTTTGAAATTGTTTTACAAAAGGAGTGGTAATCTCCCACTAGCCCTAAAGGCTCGGAATTACGAATCTTATGCACAATTTGGATAGAATTTCTCGCCTCTTTTAATCCAAACCCACCACCATTTAAAATATCTCTATAACTCTCTGTGTGTAAATCCGTAAATCC
>JALEPE010000116.1 GCA_022766795.1 Helicobacter sp. | reverse complement strand
AATAAAATATTTTTTAGATAAGGATTGGGTGATGTGTATAAATAAAAATCAATTGTTTGTCTTTGGTGGATTATTTTTCATTTTATTTGTTTGGAATTTACTTTTTTTGCCACAATCTGATGATTTTGCTCATTATGTCTCTGCAATAGATTCTGATAGAGACTTTTTGACAAGTTATTTTACTTGGAATGGGAGATTTGGAGAGTTATTATGCACAGGATTTTTTGGAAAACTCTTTTTTGGTTCTTTTTCGTGGTTATTTGATTTTTTAAATGCATTGGTTGGTATAGTTTATTTTTATGTATTTTTTGTTTTGTGTTTTGGAAGATTACCAAAAGATAAAACCGATTTTGTAATTTTAATATTTATATTCGGACTGGTATGTGTTTTGGGACAGTTTGGGGCTGTATTTTTATGGGGCACAGGAGCATTTAATTATTTGTGGGGAGTCGGAATTATTCTATGTTTTTTAGTGCCTTTTAGGATGTTTTGGGGAGAAATAATGCGTAAACACAAGAATTGTGAGCATACAAGTTCTTTAAGATATGCAACTTTTCTTTTGCTATATGGGCTTACTTTCGGCTTTATGGCTGGAATGTCAAGTGAGCTTATCGGGCTTTTAGTGGCAGGAGCTATTTTCCTCTCGTTTTTATTTGCATTGTATAAAAAAATACATTTGCCAATTTGGTATTATGTGGGATTTGTTAGCGTAGCGAGTGGTTGGATTACACTATTTTTATCTCCGGGAAGCAAAGAGAGATCTATGGTTTTAGAGAATCTTGGGACTTTTATTGCTTTATCTGATTTTTTTAACTTATCATTTTGGAATATGGCTTTAGTCATTAATCAAGCTATAAATATGGGAATTTCACCAATTTTCAAAATATTTTTATTTATATTTGCGCTCTTTTTTGCATTCAAGAATAAAATTGCAGGTAAGTATGGGGGGGAGTTATTTGGCGTATTGTTGTTTGTATCATTTTTTGTGATAGGGCAACAAATTAGTGTGGCATTAATGTATGGATTAGTTTTTTATTGTATGATAAAACTTGCAAGAATAGAAAATACTAAGTGGATTTTTGTCGGGCTTTTTGCTATTTGGGTATTAATGGTTTTAGCAACATTTCAACTAATATCTGGGATTCCACCACGCGCAAGATTAGGCAGAGATTTAGTTCTTTTGGTGATAATAGTCTGGATATTTAAAGAGTTTTATTTGAGTTATCCTAAGACTATGAGTTTGGTTAGCGCAGGTGTTTTTATCATTGGAGTTATATTTGTAAGTTATGGCAGTTTAGAAGTCTGGAAACAAGGGGTTTTGATTGAAAAAATTGTTAGCAATAAGGGTGCAGAAGATGCAGTGATTTTACCTAAGAGTGTTCAATTTGATCCTCTTTTGCGTGCATATTTTTTAAATTACGATCTTTTACTTAATGAACCAAATCATTGGGTTAATGTGCAAATGGCAAAATTTTATGGTGTAAAAAGTTTGCAAGTAGAATAAATAGACTTGCGCTAAAATGGAGAAAAAGGCTTGTTGATCAAGAAATATTGTAATTGGCAATTTTTGCGCTATTGTCTTATTGGGGGAATCAATACGATTGTTGGATTTGGGATTATTTTTATCTTAATGGCGTTAGGGTTAATTGCTGAAGTTGCAAATTTCATCGGATATTGCGCGGGTATCATTGTAAGCTTCACGCTAAATAAACACTTTACTTTTAAAGCTAACAGGAATTATGCGTTTTTGCGCTTTTGTTTGGCGATGGGCATTGCATATGTGCTAAATTTATTGGTGCTAATTATTTGTTATAGGGGATTCCATCTTAATGCCTATATTGCACAGATTTTAGCGGGGATTATTTATACAATAAGTGGATTTTTACTCAGTAAATATTTTGCGTTTAGGACAGGCTAGAATAAAAAAATACAGAATCCGAAAGTTTAAAAAGTTATTATTTTGGTTGTGCGGGGAAAACCATTAAAACCTGAAATGCAATGCTAATATCGGAATGGGCAATGCTAGAAAGTGCCGTTTGGATTCCATAGGCTGCGTGATGTTCTTTTGTGTTTGTAGGGTGTGGAGTCCAAGAGATTTTGTAACCCTGCGTTTCTAGCGTATTTGGTTGTGTGTAGAATATAAGAATCTGTGCAATGGTATTGGCGATTTTTTCTTGGTCATTTTGGCAGAGTGTATCTGCCACTTGTGCGAAAAATCGGTATCCTACGGCTTCTACTTTGCGTTCTCTATAAAGATTGATTTGTGCTTTGATTTCTTGTAGGGTTTTGGAATCCATTTCTTTATTATTAATTGTATCTTTTAGTAGATAAGGCAGTGTGGATAGAAGGTTTATGAGCGTATTCTCTAAAGATTCTAATTCCTCTTTAGCACCATATTCTAGCAAAAGTGCAAGAGTTGTTTTGTCGTATTGCGAAGATTGTTTTACAAGTTTTTTGTGAAGTTGCAGTGTTTAGCATTTGTTGTAAAGTCAGATTTTCTTTGTAGAGTTGTAGCATTATGGAATCCATTTTTGCTTTAAGAAATGCTTTGCATTCTTTGATGTCTTGCATAGAGGTTTTGTTGATTTATTTAAGTTGCGCATTAATTTTATCGAGCAGTTTTGTATGTGGTTGCCATAGAATAGGGACGCTATTAGAATGCGATTCTCTTTGAAATGCTTGTCGATAGAGAAGACCATATTTCGCGAGATTTTGTAGAATTTTATTTTCTGCTAGAGTAGAATCTTTATGCTGCTTAGTCATATCAAACAGGCTTTCAAAGAGATTGGTAGTGCTTGGAATTATGGTGTTAGCGCGCACTTGGTGAGTATTTAAAATAAAACCTGTTTGCAAAAATGGAATCTCTAGTATTGGGGAAGCTGCGGATAGAGAAGTGCGATTCTTGGTAATGTGAGCGGGCATTAGCTCTTGGACGAGATTGCGAGTTTATGGGCTTTGTTGCTGTATTTTAGGTGTTTTAGGCGTTTGATTAGAATCCAAAATGCGCATTGCTTATCCCTTTTGTTTTTAAGGGACAAGCAAATTTTATGCTAAATAAGCATTCTAAGCAAATTTTTTAAGCAATTTTGCGATCTCTTTTGCGTGGTAAGTGATGATAATATCTGCCCCTGCACGTTTAAAGCCTAGCATTGTTTCTAACAACACGCGCTCATAGTCAATCAATCCCGCTTTTTGCGCAAATTTCAACATTGCATATTCTCCGCTCACATTATACACTGCAAGGGGCAATAAAGTGCGTTCCCTAATGTCGCGCACAATATCTAAATACGCAAGAGCAGGTTTAACCATTAAAATATCCGCGCCTTGCCTTTCGTCCTCTAAACTCTCTAAAATCGCTTCTCTGCGGTTTGCGGGATTCTGTTGGTAGCTTTTGCGGTCACCAAAGCTGGGTGTGCTTTGTGCCACATCACGGAAAGGTCCATAATAGCCACTTGCAAACTTGGTAGAATAGCTCATCAAAGGAATATGTGCAAAACCTGCACTATCAAGAGCGGCGCGGAGGGATTCTATCATTCCGTCCATCATTCCGCTAGGCGCAATCAAATCTGCCCCCGCTTGAGCCAATACAATGGCTTGTTTGTTTAGAATCTCTAGCGTTAAGTCGTTATCCACGCTTTGCAGTTTTGGATTTAGGATTCCACAATGTCCGTGGTCTGTGTATTCGCAAAAGCACAAATCTACACAAAGCAGCATTTTAGGAAATTTCGCTTTGATGGCGCGGAGGGCTTGTGCGACAATGCCTTGCTCGCTTAACGCCTCACTCCCGACACTATCCTTAATGGCTGGGATTCCAAAAAGCATAATCGCTTCAATCCCCAAACGCTCTAATTCCTCACATTCTTTGAGTGCATTATCAACACTTAGTTGATACACATCGGGCATTGAAGCAATGGCGTTTTTGACATTCTCGCCGTGTGTGATGAAAAGTGGGTAAATTAAATCTTGCACTCTAAGACTATTTTCCTCTACTAAATTCCTAACAACCTCGTTGAATCGGACTCTTCTTAAACGTTTAAACATTTTTTTCCTTTATGAATGGGTTTTAGCAAGAACGCCTTGCAAGACAAAATAATTTTTATCCTCTTTGTGAAAATAGTCTAACTTTAATCCTTGCGATTCTAGTGTGCTTTTGATAATATAAATTCCAAGCCCTAAACCGCTACTATTAGACTTAGAATCCTTAAAAAACGGCTTAAAATGATCTTTTAAAGAGTAGGGGAGCGGTGCGCCAAAGTTTAGAATCTCTAAATTCTCTCCATTTACGCGCACTTCCACCTTGCCTTTTGTTTTGTATTTTAGCGCGTTATCTAGCAGATTTTTAATCGCTAGAGTTAGCATTTCAAAATCGCAATGCAAAAGATAATTTTCATCAGGCAAAATAAAAAACTCTTTTATCTGTCCGCTATCTAAAAGCAACATTGCAAAAACGCGATTCAAAATGTCTTTTAATACATAATTTTGCTTGTTTAAACAATAGTTGCGGGAGCTTAGCTCCTCAATCTTTGCAAACTCATTGATTAGGCAGTTTAGGCGGTCAAACAAACTACAAAGTCGCTCTTTGTAAAGAGGTTGCTCAATCATCTCTGCGGTGATTCTACCCTTTGTAATGGGTGTCTTTAGCTCGTGCATTATAGAGCGCAAAAATAAATGTCTGGATTGATTGAGCGCGTTAATTTTCTCCACAGCATTTTCAAATTCGCGGGCAAGCTCGCCAATTTCATCGTTTTGATTGAATTTGCAATGGATATTGGTTTGCCCATTAGCAAACTTACGAATCTCTTTGCGTAAGGTTTTAAGCGGCAAAATGCTACGAATGACAAGCACAAACAAAAATACCACCACCAAGAATGCAAAAAATGTAATCAAATAATAATTAAAGAGTTTATTTTTTTGTAAATCACCATAAAGCTTCCAAGTGGCTGGAGTTTGCAGTAATAAATAAACGCCATCTTCTTGCCTTATGATTTTTGCAATGATTCCATTGCTTAGATCTGGTGCTAGATGATTTTGAAATTTTTCTAGTGTTTTATTTTCTGTAATTTGCCGTAAATCTAGCTCATAGAGGTATTTTTCAATCAAATCTATGTTTCCGCCAAAGCGCACTAATTGGTTAATTGTAGCTAGGAATTGATTGTATTTTAGCTGATTTTCTAAAATTTCTTTTTGAATTTCCTCGCGAATAAAATAGTAAGAAAATGCACTAAGTCCGATAATTGCGACGAGAAATAGAATGGAAATTTTAACAAAAATAGAATTTTTAATCATCTTTATAATTGCAATTTATATCCGATTCCACGCACAGAATAGATGAATTTTTTATCATTTTTTTCAATCTTGGAGCGCAAACGCCCGATAATCACATCAATGCTTTTATTGCTAGAATCCGGATTAATGGAATCTGAATGTGCGGCAATAGAATCGCGCGTTAAAGCTTGATTGATATTTTCAAGCATAAAACTTAGAATCTCATACTCTGCTTTTGTTAAATCTAAAAGCACATCATCTAAATAAATTTCTCTACTTCCCTTATCAAGATGAAAGGGAAGTGTGGAAATTTCTGTAGTATCTTGAATTTTTGTTAAATTATATCTACGAAGGACACTATGGATTCTTGCAACTAGTTCTTTTGGGTCATAAGGCTTTGGAATATAATCATCTGCACCATATTCTAACCCTAAAACTCTGTCATCAATGTCGTGTCTAGCTGATGAAATGATAATTGGAATCCGCTTTTCTTTTGCGACTTTCTTGCAAACTTCCAGCCCATCTAAATTTGGGAGTGTCAGATCTAAAAGAAGGAGGTCAAAATGACGAGTGTTTATCGCACTCATACCCGTGTAGGGTTCATCGTAATTTGTTACATTAATTGCGTGAGCTTTCAAATATTCACTAAGAATGGTCGCAAGCTCTAAATCATCTTCGATCATCAGCACTTCTAGCATAATGTTTTCCTAGTAAAAAGGAGGATTGGGTATTTTAGGGGGTTAAATAAAAATTTCGGAAAACATCTGCTAGATAAAGCAACATTTTTAAAGAACTTACTCGCACTAAGTGTCCTTAAACAAAGGAGGAGTGGATGAAATACTTTTCCAAAAAGGAACCCCAAGCCTAAAAACTTAAGCTTGTCTCTCAACTCATCCCGTTGAGATGACGAAATTATAAAGCAAAATAGTAAATAAAAAGTAAATAAGAATTTTTTTTTCATTTTTGGCTCTTTTTTTCATCAATAATCGCTAAAGTAAATTCTAAAAAATTCAAAATCATATCTACTTTGGTTTCAATATTGCGGTTATTTGGGGACTGTAACCCTTCAAAAAGCACGAGGATTCTCTCTTGCAGGGCATTTAAAAATCGCTCTTCCTCTAAATAATATTTGCTAAGTAAAGCTTTTAGTTCCTCTGTATTTTTGAAATCCAATTTTTCAATCTTTCTTGCATAGGAACTTTGCGTATTTTGCGTATTTTTGGAGCTTAGATTCTCTGTGGGTAGAATATCAAGCAGGGCATCACGTTCTGGCTTTAGTGTGTCATTGAATGTGCCAAATACACTTTGGGATTCCACAATTTCAGGATTTGTATCAATCTCTGCTAATGTTTGTAAAATTGCCTCTTTTAATTCCATAGTTGCAACAACCACCTTTCAAACTCATTAAATTCTACATTGCTATCCATTTGGATAAATAAATTTAGCATTTCCTCATTGGCTTTGCCATAATTTTTGCGGTTGCTAACAAGCCGCTTTAATGCGATTTTAGCCTCCACATTATTGGGTTCATCTTCTAAAATCGCTTTGTAAATTTCTACGGCTTCGTGGTGATGCCCTTGTGTTTCATAAATACTAGCAAGTGTTAGAGTTTTCATACCACACCTTTTAAAAGCAATATTTTAGCATATTTACTCAATAAAGATTCCAAAATTATTGCAAAGTTTCTAGTGCAGTTTTTGAGCTAGGATAAATAGCATATCATAAGTGAGCTTATTTGAAAACTTCTCTGCATATGCGCTTAAATGTGTTTTTGTTAGCCTAAAATGCTCTTTTGTTGCATTTACACCTGTATTTTTGAGATGTTTAAAAACTTCTAATGCGCTATTAAATTGTAAAACCCGTGTTTGTTTAAAAGATTCCAAAATTTTGCAGTTCTCTAACAAAGGTGGATAATCTTCTAATTCTAAATATTCAAGCCCCACATTAAACATTGCACGCATTTCTTTGAAGTTTTGCTTCCCGAAAGTGCTAAAAAGTAGAATTCCATTTGTGTGAAGTAACGCACTAAGTTTAGGAAGCAAAGCGCGCTGATTGCTCCATTGTAAAGCTGCATTAGAGATAATCACATCAAAGCGTATATCTAAAATATTTTGTGTGATGTTTTCAAAGTTTGCTTGTATAAATTCAATTTTTTGTCCGCTTGGTGTTGCAAAATGCGCAAAAGATTCTGTAAAATCTACTAAATCTACCGCCAAAAAACGTGAAAAAGTGTGCGTTTGTGCAATTTTTTTGCTTAGGATTCCACAACCTGCGCCAAGTTCTAATACATTACCTAAATTCTCTCTGCTTTGTAATAGATTCCACAAGACATCTTGCATTGCATTTTGTATGATTGCATTTTTGTGATATGTTTCTCTAGCGGCGTGAAACCTCTGTTTGATGAGGGATTCTAGCATTAAAGATTCCATTTAAAAAACGCAAAATGGGGTGCATCAAGCAAGATAATCTCCGTCTTATCGCTCCAAAATGCTTGTTGTGCGCGTGGGCTAAAAATTAAATCATTCTTGGAAATAATGGCACAATCCCAGTGGTGTTCCATAGAATCTTGCATAGGAAATTGCGCGCAAGATTCTATAAAAAACGCAAGCTCCTCGCGTAAAGTTGTAGAATCCAAAAATATAAAATCACGTGTTTTCTCTAAAAATTCGCTAAAGAGGTTGCGTTTAAAGACTTCTAAATCAAATGTTTTAAGTGTGAGTTTAAAGAGTTTGGGCGATATTCCATATTGCGCGTGGATTCCGTGTTCTGTGCCATTAATGGCGATTTTTCTTTGCAATAAAATCGCGTGTTGTTCTAAAAATACGCGCGCAACAAATACGCCCATAGAGAAAGCAATTAGGGTAATTTTACAATTTTGCAGGCGATGCAGAATCTCTAAAAGTGCGGTAAAATCTAAGTGTGTGTAATGGTATAGGATAATGGAATTTTTAGGGAAAAAGGGCAAAAAGTGTGTGGGGTGTGCGCTAAACCCTCCAAAAATGAGTGTGATATTTTCATCGGGTTTTAACACATTATTATCAATTTGCATTGGCTATCTTTTGCAGAGTTTTAACAAGATTTTCTAAATGTTGGGATTCCATATCTGCACAGAGGGAGAATCGCAAAAGTGCTTTATTTCTAGGCACGGTAGGGGATTTTATCGCTGGTGCGAAATAGCCACATTCTAAGAGTTTGGTAGAAAATTGCACCGCCCTTGCATTATCACCTAAAACTAGGCTAACGATATTATAATCGCCCAAAATTTCTAAAGGTAAGTGTGTCTTTAGCGATTCTCTAAATTCTGTTGCAATGGCATTTAAATGCTTTCTTTGCATATTGAAATCTTGTAAATGCAAAAACCCAAAAAGAGTGCGCGCAACATTAATAGACGGAATCGCAGTGGAGTAAATCAAAGCTCTAGCGGTATTGATAAAATAGTCTTTAAAGGTTGCGTTACAAAGTATGCACGCGCCAACAGAGGCTAAAGCTTTGCCAAAGGTTAGCACGATAAAATCTATTCTTTCTAGCAATCCTAGTTTTGCACAAAGCCCAAGTCCATTTGCGCCCACACTTCCTATGCTGTGCGCTTCATCAATATATAAATACATATTGGAAAATTTTTCTTTGAGCGCAACAAGTTGTTTGAGATTGGTAAAATCTCCCTCCATACTAAATAACGCTTCGCTAAGCACCACCACTGCGTCATACAAAGGCGCATTTGCGCTTAAAATTTTTTCTAAAGATTCCATATCGTTATGTAAAAATCGTTTGAAATGCGTGGGTTTAAAGTTTTTTAAGCCATCAATGTGGCTTGCGTGAATGGATTTGTCCGCAACAAATAAAACATTCAGTGCGCTTAATGCGCTAATTGCGCCAATATTTGCGTGGTAACCACTATTAAATAATAAGGCTTCCTTGCAAAATAAAGACTTTAAATGCGATTCTAAATGCGAGTAAATTTCAAAATTTCCACTCAAGAGACGCGATGAGGACGCGCTAAAGTGGCAATGTTCTTTGAAAAGTTTAGAATCTAGGAAGGCTTGATTGAAGTCTTTATCGCGCGCTAAGGCTAGATAATCGTTGCTGGCTAGGTTAAAGAGTGTTGGTGTTTGTGAGGATTTAGAATCTTTAGAATTATCAAAAATTTCACTAACGCTAAAATTGAATCGCTTTAAACTGCGGTAATTGGAATCTTTTTTTAAAGATTCCAAATGAGCAATGGCTTGGGATTCTAGCGACATTAAACTTTAGGCTTTTGCATTGTCTAAGAGGTTGGAAAACACATTGAATAGCGCGGTGGATTCAAGCGGTCCGGGTCCTGCTTCTGGGTGGTGTTGGAAGGAACAAATCAGTGCGTTTTTGTAACGCACACCTTCAATGGTGTTATCAAATAAATTGCGGTGTGTAACCTCTGCGATTTCTGCGATATTTTCTGGCACAGAATAGTTGTGGTTTTGTGCTGTAATTTCCACTTGGTTTGTGAGTAGGTTTTTAACAGGGTGATTCCCTCCGTGATGTCCAAACTTTAGCTTATAAGTGGGATAGCCCTGCGCCAAAGATAATAATTGATGTCCTAAGCAAATTGCAAACAGCGGAATCTTAGCGTCAATCAATGCCTTAATGCCTGCAATTTCCTCTGTTAGAACTTGTGGGTCTCCCGGACCATTTGAGAGAAAGATTCCGTCAAATTCTTTGTTTTTAAATCGGGTAATTAAATGTTGTGCGTCAAAACTATGTGGAATCACCTCCACATTAAACCCCGCATTGACGAGCTGATTTAGGATACTGCGTTTGATTCCAAAGTCAATGGCAATGATTTTTTTGTGTGTTTTGGGTGTAGAATAATCCATACAAGAGAAGTCAAAATTTCCTTGCGTGTGGATATAAGAATCACGGGTGCTGACTTCTTTGATATAGTTAATTTCTTCAATTTTTGGGCTTGCGGCTAGAATTTCTTTTAGTGCGTTTTTATCTGAAACCTCCGTAGAAGCCACCATCATCATTGCGCCATTTTCGCGTAGGGTTATGGTTAAAAAACGCGTGTCAATTTCGCAAATTCCCATTGCGTTATGGGATTTTAAAAAAACATCTAGGCTTTCATCGGCGCGGAAGTTTGAAAAATCTGCATTATAATGCCGACATAAAATCCCTTTCGCAAAGATTCCGCGACTTTCCATATCTTTAGCATTTGCGCCTACGATTCCAATCTCTGGCATTGTAAAGCATACAAATTGCCCTGCATAGCTTGGGTCTGTGGTAATTTCTTGATAGCCTGTTAGAGAAGTGTTAAATACAAGTTCGCCGACACTTGTCCCCTCTGCGCCAAAACTTTTTGCTGTAAAATACATTCCATTTGCTAGGTAAATCCACGCGTTTTTTAGCTCTCCCATTATAGGAATCCTTTCTTTTTAAGTTCTTCTTGATAGAGTTTGTCAAAGATGAGTTCGTACTCCTCGCTACCAAAAATAATCTTGCGTTTGTAGTTTGCAATACGTTCTTGCACGACATTCTCAATAGAATTATAAATTTTCGCATAGCCATTAATGGCTTTGAAAATCACATTAACAATGCGTGTTTCCGATGTGGCAGAGTCAATGCAATCCTCTTCAAAGAGTGCGTTTAAAATCTTGTGCGCTAGGTTATTGTAGCGATCTTCAAAGTTTAAAATGAAGTTTTCTTGCTCGGCTAACTTTTGCTTAATGCGCCAAAAAAGTTGGTGTTCATCGGCTTGCATAAATTCAATTTCATCCAAGTTCTCTTCTAATAAATCTCTTGCTTTTTCTTCAATGTGCGCTTCTTCCTCAATATCTTTAGCGATGATTTGTTGTGCGATTTTTGTGATACTTTCCAATCCGTGTAACACACTCACAAAGCCACAAGTTGATAAATCCAGTGCAATTTTATTTCCAATATAGGGTGCGTGTGCGAGTTTAAATTTCATAGGATTGCCTTTGTTGATATTTAAGATAAATTTTTGCGCTATTTTATCCTTTTATCTCTTAAAAAATAAAACTAAAATATTTTAAGTGCTTGGATTTCTTGTTTTAATGTATTTGCACATTGTTCAAAATTCTCCGCATTAAAGGAATCCAAATGTGCGATTTTTACTTGCGCATAAGCTTGAATAAAGGTGTCCATTTGTGGATTCCTTTCTTTGCTAATGATGAGTCCAAGCAGTGGAATCCTGCGCGTTTTTAGGGCTTCTATGCTTAGTAAAATATGGTTAATTCCCCCTAAATAATATCTGCCCACAAGCACGCAAGGAAGTTTGGATTTTTCTAAATAATCCATCATACAAGATTCCAAGTCAAGGGGCGTAAAAAGCCCCCCCGCACTTTCTACAAGCAAGTTTGGTGCTTGCGGAAGTGGAATCTCTAAGCCATTATAGTGTATATTTTCTTTTAACATTGCAATATGCGGGCTTGCAGGTGTTTGCAATGTGATTCCGCTTGGGTGAATTTTTGTGTTTGGAGATAGATTTTTAATTGTAGCATTATCGGTTGGAATCCCCGCTTGCACGAGCTTAAAATATTCTAAATTAAACGCATAGCATAATGCTGCGCTTACAGAGGTTTTACCAACATCTGTATGGCTTCCTGCGATAAAAACTTGCATTAAACAAGCCCCATTTTTGCTTTCGCTTCTGCGTAGGTGGCGGTGGCGATTTTTTGTGCAGATTCTGTACTTTCCTCTAGGATTTTATGGAGATAATCTTGCTCCAAAATCAGCTTAGAATAAGATTCCCTAATGGGGCGCAACCCCTCAATGACGACTTCAGCCACCCTTTCTTTTAATTTTCCATAACCAAGCCCAGCAAACTCCGCTTCAATCTCCTCTGCTTTTTGCTGTGTGAAACATTGATAAATATTCAACAGATTATAAACCCCTGCGCGATTCTTATCAAAGGCGATGATTCCCTCACTATCGGTTGTTGCCTTTTTAAATTTCTTTAAAATCACATCGGGCGTATCAATGAGCGCAATAGAGTGGTTAGGCTTATCGCTAGAGCTTTTGCTCATCTTTTTTGTAGGGTCATCTAGCCCCATAATCCGCGCACCTTCTTTTAAAATCAAGGGTTCAGGCACGACAAAAGTCTCACCATAATCGCGATTAAAGCGTATTGCCGTATCCCGCGCTAATTCAATATGTTGCTTTTGGTCTTCGCCCACCGGCACGAGATTGCTTTGATAAAGCAAAATATCCGCACTCATTAAGTTAGGGTAATTAAAAAGCCCCGCAAAAATGCTTTTAGGATTTTTCGCACTCTTATCCTTAAACTGCGTCATACGGCTTAAATCGCCCATTGGCGTAATACAAGTGAGTAGCCACGCTAAGGAAGTATGTTCTTGGATTTGTGATTGGATAAAAAGCGTGGATTTTTGCGGACTAATCCCACAAGCAAGGAGCATTGCGCACAAATCATAGGTTTTTTGGTGCAAGACTTTCGGGTCTTGTGGAATCGTAATTGCGTGAGAATTGACAACACAAAAGATATTTTCATATTTTTCTTGATTTTCCACCCAATTCTTGACTGCACCCAAATAATTTCCTAAATGAATATTGCCTGTGGGTTGAATCCCCGAAAATACGCGTGGTTTCTGTTGCATTAAAAGCCCTTTTTGTAAAAAATATGCGCAATTATACTTAAAATCCACGCTAAAAGAGACGGATTTTAAAGTGGATTGCGTTAAGATTGCGCAAGAAATTGCAATTTTTAAGGATTTTACAATGGCTTCTCTCCTAGCAAAACGCATTATTCCTTGTTTGGATATTAAAAATGGGCGTGTGGTAAAAGGCGTGAATTTCGTGGGGCTTCAAGACGCAGGAGACCCGGTGGAGGTTGCTAAACGCTACAATGACGAGGGTGCAGATGAGATTACCTTTTTAGACATTACTGCAACGATTGAAGCGAGAAATGCAACCCTCGCAATGGTGCGCAGTGTCGCAAAAGAAGTGTTTATTCCGCTAACGGTGGGCGGTGGCATTTCAAGTTTAGAGCATATTTATGATTTGCTGAATGCGGGTTGTGATAAAATCAGCCT
>JALEPE010000091.1 GCA_022766795.1 Helicobacter sp. | reverse complement strand
GCTTTAGCGGTTGCTTGCATTGTGTCAATGTGCAATCCGTGTCCAATAAATGCCGGTCTGTTAGGCTCAAACTCTACTTTCACGACAACTTTAGCAAGTGCGTCTTTGCCCTCACTCACGGCTTCTACTTTGTAATCCTTTAAGATTCCATTGTATCCACTCACTCTATCAATGGTTTTTAGAATCGCATCGACACTTCCATTTCCAATCGCCGCGTCTATTTTATCCTCCTCATTGCGCCGAATAGAGATTGCCGCATAAGGCACACCGCAAGAATCGCTGCTAATCTGTAAGGATACAAGCTCAAAAATTTGTGGAATCTTTGTGGATTCCTCTGTTAAAATGGAGCGAATGTCCTCATCATAAACTTCTTTTTTCTTATCGCACAAAATTTTAAATCTCTCAAACGCCCTATCAAGAGATTCTTGAGAAATGTTACTAAAGCCAAGATTTGTAAGCTTATCCTTAAACGCTGCTCTACCGCTATGTTTGCCAAGCACCAAGCCATTATCCTGTGGAATCCCAATATCGCTTGCAGACATAATCTCGTAAGTTTCGCGGTGTTTTAACATACCATCTTGGTGGATTCCACTCTCGTGTGCAAAGGCATTTTTGCCCACAATGGCTTTATTAGGCTGTGGGCGGATTCCGGTAATATCTGCTACCAATTTACTTGCCGCATAAATTTCTTTTGTGTTAATGCGCGTATCCAAATCCATAAAGACATCCTTCCGCGTTTTTAGAATCATCACTACTTCCTCTAAAGCCGTGTTTCCAGCGCGTTCCCCTAAACCATTAATTGTGCATTCAAGTTGCCTTGCGCCATTTTGGATTCCTGCAAGAGAGTTTGCCACCGCAAGTCCTAAGTCATTATGGCAATGCACAGACAATACCATTTTATCGCCCACACAATCTTTCACTTCTTTGATAATATGCCCTACCTCGTGAGGCAAACGATACCCAACGGTGTCCGGGAGATTCAAGGTTTTTGCTCCTGCCTCCATTACGGCTAATGCGACTTCTTTTAAGAATCCTATATCACTCCTGCACGCATCTTCGCAACTAAATTCCACATCTTCGCATAAACTTTTAGCAAGTTGCACCGCCTCAACCGCACGTTTTACTACTTCGCTAGGTTGCATTTTTAGCTTATATTCCATATGGATTGGGCTTGTAGCAATAAAGGTGTGGATTCGCTTTTGTTTTGCCTTCTCCAATGCTTTTGCCGCACTTTCAATATCTTTTGGCAAAGCCCTTGCAAGAGAGCAAATCGTGCTTTGGGTAACGACTTCCGCGATTCTACTAATTGCTTCAAAATCTCCCGGGCTTGCTGCTGCAAAACCTGCCTCAATAATATCCACTCCCAAACATTCTAATTGCAAAGCAAGTTTGATTTTTTCCTCTATGTTCATAGAAGCACCGGGGCTTTGCTCCCCGTCTCTTAAAGTTGTATCAAAAATTTTAATCATTTCCATTGTTAAATCCTTATTTGTATTTTTATTTTTAAATTCTTAACAAAAGCCCAGTGGCAAAAGCATAGAAAGCGTTAAAAGATTCTTGAAACTAAGGCTAAAATGAAAGTTAAAGCGCATACGCATTCTACTCTCCTAATCCCGTGCGCGTCTAGCAAACAAAAAATAAATTGCACGCAAGAGACCAAAGCATACATAAAATGTGATAAGCGTTACAATCGTAAAAACGGGATAAATAAATAAAATAGCTAAAATTAACATCAAAAGCACAATGATTTTACCAAAGCTAAATTTCTCTAAATTCATCTTTTTAAAGCTAGGGTAACGGATATTGCTAACCATTAAAAACGCCACAAGCAAACTTGCGACAATCAAAGCAAGCAAAATTTCCTCTGAATATTGCGGATATTGTTTG
Organism: Helicobacter sp.; assembly: GCA_022766795.1. Taxonomy (GTDB): domain Bacteria; phylum Campylobacterota; class Campylobacteria; order Campylobacterales; family Helicobacteraceae; genus Helicobacter_D. The sequence goes on along the minus strand of JALEPE010000091.1, from coordinate 22,559 downwards.
CCAAATTTCATCTCAAAAAGCAACCAACTCACAACAAAAACCGCAGCGGAGGGAATCGGAAGCCCGATAAAAACATTGGGTTCATTGCTGCTTGTTGTAACATTAAACCGCGCTAAACGAATTGCGCCAAATACGACATAAAGTCCCGCTACTACGATACCAAACTTGCCATAATGGAATCCGACATAAAAGAATAAAATCATCGCAGGGGCTACACCAAAGGCAACCACATCGGCTAACGAATCAAACTCCACACCAAATTTGCTTGTTGTGCCAGTTAGTCTTGCCACGCGTCCGTCCAATCCATCAAAGATTAAACACAGCAATACAAGCCAACACGCCAACTCAAAGCGTCCCACAAAAGCATAGGATACGGCAAGGATTCCAATATAAATACTCGCACCCGTAAAGAGGTTGGGTAGAATATAGAGCGGGTCAATTCTCATTTTTTGTATTCCTAGCTTTCTTGTTTTTCATTGGGGTAAGCGTTTGGGGTTGTTTTCTTTATATCTGCATTGTATGCAAATTTGAATTTTCCAAGCAATGTTTTACCACCAGAGATTTTGTCATCAATATTAACTCTAAGTTCGGAATCTAATGGGATTTTTAGAATCGCATTCCCATTCAAAAAAAATCCAATGCGTTCTCCTAACTTAAAATGAGAATCCCAAAGATACAAGGAGATTTGCGAAAAATATTTAGGATAAAGCGTTAAAAAAAGGGTAGTATTGGATTCCAAAACTTCTGATTCACTAGAAAAAATTGTGGAATTAAAGGCGATTTTTACTCTCTCCCCCGTGATTGTATCGCTATTTTTTAATCCCTTGATATGCTCAATCTTTAAAACCTCTCCTGCTTTTCCAAACTTTGCTAGAGGCATTCTAAGCAACCCACAGAAGCAAATAGGCTTTTTAATAGAGAGATAGATTCCGTCTTCTTTGTTTTCTATGTTTTTAATCACGCCATCAAGTGGAGCGAGTATGCAATCATCGGCTATATCCTCTGGAATGCGCTCTGCATTTCTATAAAAATATGCCAAGCAAACAACGAGAATCAAAAACAATACGCTTAGGATTTTCCAACCCAATAACCACACAATCAAAAGTCCAAGCAATGCAATAATAATCGGCTTCCAACCCTCTTTGGCAATGATTTCTGTGGTTGTTTTCATAGATTCTCCTAGATTCTTAAGCTTCTTCTTTTGTTTCTTCTGCAACAAGTCTGCTTGTTAGATGGTTTGCCTTTTCGTATTCGCTGATAATTTCACGTACCTTTTGTCCATCAATTGTTTCCTTTTCAAACAATTCCTTAACCATACTTTCAATGGCTTCTCTGTAGGTTTCTAGCGCGTTTTTAACAGCTTCAAAACGTTCATTCAATGCCGCTTTAATATGCAAGTCCATTTTCTGTGCCATTTCCTCGCTATATTCCCTGCTGCTTCCCAAGCCACCATTTAAAAAGACATTGCGTTGCTTTTCAAGCACCATAAGTCCCGCTACATCAGTCATTCCATAGTAGCTCACCATTGCTTTGATAATGTCTGTGGCGCGTTCTAAGTCATTGCTTGCACCTGTTGAGATTTCTCCTAAAAACACGGCTTCTGCTGCTCTACCGCCCAAAAGCACATCTACTTCTGCTAATAATTCGTGTTTTTGCATAAGATATTTGTTCTCTTCTGGTGTATTAAGCGTATAGCCAAGTGCCGCAAGTCCGCGCGGGATAATGGAGACTTTTGTTACCTTTTTTGCACCTTTTGTAATCTCGGCAATGAGTGCGTGTCCGCTTTCGTGGTAAGCGACAATTTTCTTTTCTTTGGGTGAGATTCTGCGCGACTTTTTCTCTAGTCCCGCAATGCCTCTTTCTACCGCCTCTAAAAAGTCGCTTTGTTCCACTTCTTTTTTGTTGCCTCTCCCTGCAAGGAGTGCCGCTTCATTGACGATATTTGCTAAATCTGCTCCGGCAAGTCCTGCGGTGAGTTTTGCCACTTCAAATAAATCCACATTGCGCGCTAATTTGATATTTTTAATATGCACCTTTAAAATTTCCACGCGCCCTTCAAAGTCTGGCTTATCCACTAAAACTTGCCTATCAAATCTGCCCGGACGCAAAAGCGCAGGGTCTAGTACTTCAGGGCGGTTTGTGGCTGCTAGAACGATAACAGGGGAGGAATCGGAGTTAAACCCGTCCATTTCGGCTAGAAGTTGGTTTAATGTCTGCTCCCTCTCATCGTTTCCACTAATCATTCCACCTGCCGCACGGCTTTTTCCTATCGCATCAATCTCGTCAATAAAGATAATGCTTGGAGCTTCTTTTTTAGCATTTTCAAACAAATCCCGCACACGACTTGCGCCCACACCGACAAACATTTCAATGAAGCTACTTCCGCTTACAGAGAAAAATGGCACATTTGCTTCCCCTGCAACCGCCTTTGCAAGGAGGGTTTTACCAGTTCCGGGAGGTCCTACAAGCAACACGCCTTTTGGAATCTTAGCCCCTAAAGCTGCATAGCGTTCAGGATTCTTTAAGAAATCCACAACCTCCACCACTTCATCTTTTGCCTCTGCATTTCCTGCCATATCCTCAAACTTCACATTGGGTTTTTCCGCATTGACAAGCTTTTTAGAGCTTCCGATTCCTAGGATTCCGCTCCCCATATTTTTCTGCATTCTACTTGCTAAAAACATCCAAATTGCAAAGAAAATAAAGACAGGCAACACCCAGCCAAAGAGCATATCACTTAGCCAATTATTTTCACTATATCCTGTATATTCCACGCCTTTTTCATCTAGCAAAGGGATTAAGGTGTTATCCGGATTCACCCTTTGGGCGTTGTAGGCGATTTTATTGCCACCATTTTGCGCAGTCGCTTTAATATTGGTTTGTCCAATCGCGACAAAATCTACCTCTTTGTTTTCAATCAGTTTTTTAAGCTCATAGTAGTTGATTGTTTTGGTTGTTGTTGCTCCGCTTAGTTTGCTAATCTCGCCACTTGGGGAGAGCATACGAAAAGCAACAATGGCAATGATTGCAAAAATAACAAACATTAAAAGAGGATTCTGATTGAAAAAATTATTGGGTTTTTTATCCTGTGGATTGGGGTTATTATTTTGGTTTTGCATTAATATCCTTTATTTTTGTAAAACTAAAGTCGCCCACTCTTGCTTAATTTCTTGTGAGACGATTTTAAAATTTTTGAATTTATCAAGAACTTTTGGAATGTATTTGTCTAAAATTCCTGATAAAATCAAATATCCGCCCTTTTTTACAAAACTTTGTAAAGGCAATGCAACAATAATATCGGCTAAAATATTTGCCATTACAATATCAAATGTTTCTTTTGCCTCTGGAATCACATTTAAAGAACCCAAAAAGATATTCTCCAATGCCACAGAGTTTTTCTGTGCATTCTCTTTTGTAGAATCCACCGCAACTTCATCGGTATCACAAGCCCATACACACGCACCGCTTTTTTTAGCACAAATGCTTAGGATTCCACTTCCACAACCCACATCTAAAACTTTCTTGCCATTGAGGCTTTGAATCTCTGTCTCCACGATTCCAAGTGCCTTTAAGCAACCAAAAGTGCTTGCGTGATGTCCGCTTCCAAACGCAAGTGCAGGGTCAATGATGACATTTATTTTATGGTTTTTATCCTCAAACCACGAGGGGTGGATATAATATTTACCGCAAACTATCGGCGTGATAGAATCGCGATAATTAGCAATCCAATCTTGATTTTTAAGAGTTTGTTCCGAAAATTCCATATTGATGGATTCCGACATTATGGTTTCTAATTCTTGCGCGTATGCAATTAATTGAGATTTAATCGGCTCTATGTCTTTTTCTGTGCGGATTATAAATCCGTCTTTTACTTCCTCAATCGCCTCGCCTGTAATCTCCAAAGCCTTGTCTTGCAAAAGCCATAGAAGATTATCTGCTTTAACGCTTAGGCAATTGTAATAGGATTCCATAATTAATCATTTACGCCTAAAACAACTTCTAATTTTTCTTTTAAAACTTGTGGTGTAAAAGGCTTGACGATATAGTTATTCACTCCCGCTTTTAATGCGGTAATAACCTCTGCTTTACCACCCTCTGTGGTAACCATAATAATTGGAATATCTTTAAAACGTTCATCTGCACGCACTTTTTTCACCAAATCCAATCCATTCATTTCGGGCATATTCCAATCCGTGATGAGAACTTTAACATCGGGATTTGCATTCATTTTATCCCAGCCCTCAACACCATTTTCGCCCTCTAGAATATCCTCATAACCAAGTCTTGCTAGAGTATTCTTAATAATCCTACGCATAGTTGAACTATCATCTACAACGACCATTTTCAAAGCCAACTCCTTAAAATAAAAACTTTCTCTTAAAAATCAAAAAGTGATAATAATTTGTTATTCTAACATAATCTTGCATAAAACAGACATAAAAATTTTAAAGAAATATAAAAATTCAAGCAACTCCCTTTATTTAAAGGATTCAAAAGCTTTTTTTATGTCTATTTTGCTCTCATAAAACGCCTTGCCCACAATCACCCCATCAATGTTAGCCTTTTGTAATTCCAAAAAATCCTCCATACAGGATAATCCGCCACTTGCAATGGTAAAGATTCCACTACTTTGTTGAATCTTTTTTGTAAATGCAATATTCATTCCACTTAGCATACCATCACGCGCAATGTCTGTACAAATGATTGCTGCAACCTTACTTCCCTTAAATTGTGCGGCAAAATCCCAAGCTAAAGTGTTTCCACTCTCCGCCCAACCCTCTGTGGCAACTTTGCCATCTTTTGCGTCAATACCGATGACAACTGCATATTTTTCCGCCATTTCTAAGGCAAAATCTGGATTTTTCAGCGCAATAGAACCCAAAATCACGCGCGAAACGCCCAAATCCAAATAGGATTGAATCGTGGCTTCCTCGCGGATTCCGCCACCCACTTCTATTTTGAGCTTGGATTCCTTGCAGATTTGTTCAATCACGGAATGGTTTTTAGGTTTTCCTGCAAATGCGCCGTCTAAATCCACAATATGCAGGTATTCTGCGCCCACACTTTCAAAATGTTTTGCAAGTGCTACGGGATTTTCTGCATAGATTTTCGCACTTTCCATTAAGCCTTGTTTTAGGCGCACCGCACAACCCTCTTTTAAATCAATCGCTGGAATAATTTGCATAAATCTCCCTATAATTTTATAAAGTTTTGCAGAATCCTAAGCCCTGCATTATGGGATTTTTCAGGGTGAGGCTGGATTCCAAAAATATTATCCTTTTGCACAATAGAAGCAAATTCCACTCCATATTGGCTCACTCCGACTGCATTTTCTAAATTTTTCGCATAATAGCTATGCACAAAATACAAATAAAAAGGCGATTCCAAACCCTCTAAAAGTGGCGATTTTTGCCTTATTTCTACACAATTCCAACCCATTTGTGGAATCTTTTGACTAGGCTCTAAAGCCTCCTTTTGAAACTGCACAATCTCTCCTTTTAGCAATCCAAGCCCCAAATGCTCCCCAAATTCATAGCTTTTTTGAAACAAAAGTTGCATTCCTAAACAGATTCCAAGCAGAGGTTTGCCGCTTTTTGCAAACTCTAGCACCGCTTCTTGCATTCCGCCTTGTTTTAAATGCTCCATTGCATCGCCAAATGCGCCCACTCCGGGCAACACCAAGCGGTCATAGGCTTTAAGATTCTCTGCTTCTTGCGTGATAACCGATTCTGCGCCAATTTTTTGAAAGGCATTTTGCACACTTGCAAGGTTTCCGATTCCATAATTTACAATCCCAACCACGATTAATCTCTTTTTAAATGCGTGGTGAGTTTCACATACAAGGCTAAGCCAACAAGCAAACAAGTAACCGCACCGATTAAATACACCGCATAAAGCAGTTTCTCTGGCGCAGTGATTGCGAATTTAAAGACGAGCATTAAGGATTCAATGGCTAGGGCAATGACGATAGAACCCAAAAAGCGCGTCATTGTTTTATGCACCACTTTGGAATCCTGCGATTTCTGACGCCCTAAGACTTCCTCCTCAAAGATTGCGCGCACCAAATCAAAAATTGCTAAACTAAGCGTGATGAGAATCGTGGCTTCAAAGACGCCCTTAATATCTAAAATCTCCACGCTACCAAAGCGCAACATTGCGTCCCACAGGCTAATGCTACCTTTCACAAGCAGGAGCATACACACAAGAAGCAAGGATAAAGCCATTATAAAGTAAATCGCTTTTCCAATTCCAAAGGATAGCCCAAACAAAGGCGTGGTGCGCACAAGCTCTAGGCTTTTTTCCAAGCGCACATCCATACAAACGACATACGCAAGATTGCCATTGGTATCATAGAGAGGATAGGCAACCGTGATGACGAGATTCCCACTTGCAAGAGAGGGATAAGGATCGGTTAAAATGCACTTTTTCTCACGCACAGCGCGGTAAAAGTAGGCGCGTTCATTGTGGTTTTCTCCCTTTTTGCACTCAATCTTAGAATCCCTAGAGATTCCATCAAGCACAATCGTTCCGCTAGAATCCAACACATAAATTAACTCAAAGATTCCAACTTCTTTTTCTATTTTTTGAATACCATCTACAATTTTGTTTAACTCAATGTGTGGCAAATGATTCTTGATATTGCGCTGCATTAAAAAACACAAGTATGCGCGGATTTCATAGCGCATTTCACTAAAATGTGTAATGTCTTTAGAGAGCATTTTAGATTCCTTATTTTATTTTGCGTAATTGTAGCAAAACTAAATAAACCTTTAATAAACAGATTCCACAATCATCGTTGGGCAATCCCCTATAATTTTTCTAACGCTTCTTTTAAATCCTTTGGAATCACATAAATGGCTTCCCCTTGTAATGTAACAGCCGCTTGTGTCGTGTGCGCTATACATAATACCACATCGTTTGCATTGAGGATTCTATAATTAAAACGCAAGAGCACATCACATTCTTGCAAGGCAATCTCAACCCAAATGTTATCATTAAACAGTACAGGGCGCACGAATTTAAAATCCATTTTAACAATCGGTAAGGCAAAGCCATTTTTGCGCATTGCAATATAGTTATATTGTGCTTCATCTAATAACCGACAACGCGCCATTTCTGTAAATTTCACATAATTGCCGTGCCATACAACGCCCATAGAATCCACATCAAAAAATTCCGCTTGGAAACTATATCTTTTCTTTAACATTTTGCCCCCAAAAATCATAGAAATTAAACCAATATTGTGGATTTGCACACACTCTCTTTTCTAGGGATTCCACATATTGCTGGATAAGCCCCCTTACAGATTTTCGCCTATCTCTACCCAATATCACATTAGAATCCTTGCCTTCAACCAAAATACGCTCTAACTCCACTTGATATTTTCTCCCTACTCTTTGACACCACAAAATGCTAATTTTGCTTTTCAAAAGCCCCGCAATTAAAAATGCGCCTTGCGGGAAAAAGCATTCTTTGCCCAAAAAGGAGAATTTAGCATTCTTTGTGCTATCTATCGCCGTTCTATCACCCATAATCCCTATATGTCCGCCATTTTCTAAAATTTTTTCAAGCTCTAAAACACTTTGAATATCTAGTGTGCTGACATAAATTACACGCAATTTATTTTGACTCACTTTGTTAATGAGATTCAAAAAATTAAAGGCATTTTCCTGATACACGAGAATCGTAATGTCTAGCATATCAAAGGCATTGGACATCGCCCTAGCCACTTCAATATTTCCATAATGACTAACAAGGAGAATCTGCCCTCTTTGCTTATTTCTTAATTCCTTATTCATTAATTCTCTATGGGGAACTAGCAAATTTTGATAAGAAATCTTCCCTTTCCAAACGGCAATCTTATCGCAAATTGCCCAGCCAAAGTGGTAGAAATTCTTATAAATTGCGCTTTGTCTTTTAAAAAATGACAATTTCTCTTGGCATTGAAAGCTTTGCAAATTATCGTAGAATACCCCTAAATTTTTGCGCTCCTCTTTAGAGAACACATAATAAAAAAAAGTCACAACAATCACGCAGAAATTTAGTAAGAAATTTGGCAATATCGTTACAAGTAGCAAGGTCAGTTTTAAGAAAAACACTCCCGCACGCTCCTTGCGTTGCCACCAATTTTTGCTTCTTTGGAATCTATATTTCTCCCACAGATATTTTGGCAGCAAGAAAAAATGTTTTGCGTGCATTTTGCTAATGAGTAGATTATCTTTGAATGCTTTAAAGTGTGAGATTCCACCAGATCCATATTTTACACTGACATCAATCCAAACAAATTTTAAACGCGCTTTATAGGCTAAAATTAAAATTTCAGGATCAAAATCCATTCTATTAGAGGCACATTGCTTCAAAAGTGGCAAAATCTGCTGTATGGGATAGACTCGCATTCCACACATTACATCATAAAGATTCCCACCCAATGTATTCACCCACACCCAAAAATCTGTGATTTTTCTGCCATAGAGTCTTGATTTTGGTGCATCTGCGCCATATTGCGGTTTTGCACAAATGAAAGCATTAGGATTTGCTTGACTTTGTTTTAAAAATTCTGGAATTTTTATCAAGTCATGTTGCATATCCGCATCTAATTGTAAAACATATTGCATTCCTATGCACTCGGCAAATACAATGCCCTCTTTAATCGCCGCACCCTTGCCACCATTTTGCTCCCTTGTTATGATGTGAGTCTTGGGATTATTTTGTGCGACAATAATTTGAAGCACCTGTTTAGATTCCACATTAGAGCCATCATCTACGATGATAATATCCAAGCCATAAGGTTTTAGTAACTCTACAAGCGGAACAATCGTATGAGGATGGTTGTAATAAGGAATCAAAAATGCTGTCATTGTAACCTCAAACGACCACTTGCACATTGCTTATCATTCGCAAAAAGCTTGAAATAAATTTTGTCATTGTTTTTGCTAATTTCTATTAATAACTCATCTTTTGGGCGCAAAAAATGCGTAAATTTAATATTTTCTACTTCTTTTGAAGTTGCATAATGAATTCCCCAATGTCGTCTTAGGAGCGTATAAACAAAGCTCAATTCCATAAAGCCCGGAACCAAAGGAAAATTCAAAAAGTGTCCGCTAAAATAGAAACAATCTAACGGGATATATGCCTTTGCCTTTAGAATATTGTTATCATTTGATAAGAGCCTTAAATCTGGCTCTTTGCGCTCTGAAATACAATTTAAAAAGCCTGTTTTAGAGATTTTACCCTGCGCATCATAGGGAAGCGTTTCACAGATGTAAAAATATCGCACTTTGTTAGGAAATTCCTCTTTTAGGCATTCTATCAACGCGCTCACAATTCCTTTTTTCCCAAATCTTTTAAAATATTCTTCGCCTTCCAAACTCAAAACAACCAATGCGCTTAAACGATTATAACACTCATCTTGCCTGATTAAAGCTTTTTTCACAAAAGAATGACTATTGAGTAATTTTTCAATACCATCTAAACTCACCCGCCTATCGTGCAATTTCACAATACGATCATAACGCCCTAGAATTTTTAAATCATTCCCTGTAATCTCCACGCAATCGCTTGTCAAAAACCCAGCGTCCTTATCGCCCTGCTGCCAAGGGGATTTTACAATTAAGCGCATATCGTTATCACGTGTTGCTTTAATGCCGTCAAAAATCTTGAATCCCTCTCCAAGATTCCGCGCAATGACTCCTGTTTCTGTGCTTCCATAAATTTCAATGAATTGCACCTGCGCCAAAGTATTAACAAGTTGCTTAAAAATTCCCTCATCTAGCTTAGAGCCCGCAGTGACAATCTTTTCAATCTTGCTAAATTTATGGAGATTTTTATGCCTAATGATTGTCTCTAAAAGCACGGGAGAACTCAAAAATACCAATGGTTTGGTAGAGTTTGCAGAATCCAAATACTCCAAAATCAGCTCAGGATAATTCAAATTATGACAAAAAATCTTACTCCCACTAATGAGTGGCAAAAAGATTTTAAATGTTAATCCATACAAATGCTGGTGCGATGCGCTTGAGAAAAAACAATGTGAAGGTGTAATTCCAAACTCTTTTTGTAAAAACTGCGCTTCCTCTACCATTTGTTGCAAAGTTTTGGTAATATTTTTGCGCTCTCCGCTACTCCCAGAAGTCTGCACAAAAAATTGTTTTTGCAAAGACAGAGTTAAATATTGCACTTCCATTTTTAAAGGATTTTTAAGAATGTTTTCCACCCATCTATCATCAATGAGCGAACATTTATTGCTGGGCAAGTTCTTTGGCAGCACAAACACTTCAAAGTCTTTGAGCAATGCTGCAAAAAATGCAACTAAAAAATAATAGGTATCTTCGGTATAAATTTCTACAGATCTCTGCGATTCTATTGCTTGCAAGGATTCCATACAGCGCATAATATCTTGCAAAAAAGTTTCAAAATCTCTCTGTTGTGAATTACTGCTGAATCGACTTTGGAGACTAAATATATTTTTCACGTCTCTACCTTATATCTTAAAAATACCATTCTAAAAATGATTTCCCCCACCAACAATATCCCCATCAAAATATAGGAAATCACGCCACAATACAAACTCCAATAAAACTTATCTTCTAATCCTATCAATCCAAGAGTAACAAGAATATTTCCGATAAAAAATCCACACCAAATTTTTGTGAGATTCCGCGTATAAACAATTATAAAATCACTTAAATGTGGCTTCTTTCTCCTTGCAAATTGCGTAATAAGTGCTTCTCCTTTTAGGCTATACGCAAAGTAAAACAGCAATGCACCATTAATAAAAATCGGATAAAAATATAGCCAATTTTTCTCTTTAAAAATAAAATACATTAAAAACACACCACATACCAATACGCCCAGAATCACATATTCTCTTTGACGCAGCATTAAAGCACGCAATATCCAAAGCACACCTAGCAAAATAAAAAGTGGCAACAAGGAATCCAAAGGGAAAAACCATAGTGCAAAGGGGTAAAGAATCCCTAGTATCGTTAAAATGCTATTCAGCAGAATCCTTGTTAAGTTGCGCAAAAACTACCTCTACAATATCGCCAAGTGTCCGAACTTCTTTGAAATGTGCCGCCTCCATACGATAACCTGTTTGTTTTTTAATATAATCAATCATATCAATGGCATCAATGCTATCAATCTCTAAATCCTCATAAATTTTGGATTCCAATTTGATTTTGGACGCATCTACTTCAAACAACTCTATCAACAATTTTTTTAATAATTCAAAAATTTCTTCTCTTTGCATTATTGCACCCCATTTTTATGCTTTTCTATGAAATCCGCTAAAGAACTCACGCTATAAAAAACTTCGCGTAAATTCGTGTTTTTAGGGTCTAGTTCAAAATTATATTTCTTTTGAATTGCAAGATTTAATTCTAGCGCATCCACACTATCTAAACCCAACCCCTCGCCAAACAAAGGCGCATTTTCGTCAATATCACTTAGTTTTAAATCGGGTAAATTTAAGCTTGTAATAATTAATTCTTTCACATCATCTACCAAACTCATTGAATCTCCTTATTATAAATTGTTTGCATTGTGCTATGTAATTTTCGCACACGCAAAGAATCTGGAATCCCCGCTTCATATGCACTGATTACGATTCTCTCTTGCACAGCAAGTTTATAGGTAATTTTAACGCTTGATGTTTTATACCATTTCACACCTTTTTGTAAGCTTTTGGGATGCATATGAATCAAAATTGGCGTCAGTGTTTTGGCTGCGTGAATTGCTAAATAAAAAGGTGCTTTGTGAAAGGAAATTTGTTGTTTTGTTCTCGTCCCTTCAGGAAAAACAAGCAAACATTCTCCATTTCTTAAAACTTCGAGCCCCTTGTTTAAAAGCTCCTCATTTTCGGTATTTTTAATATAGCCACACGCCTTGATAGCGGGGTAGAGAAATATATTTTTATCTAATTCTTTTTTGACGACACAATTAACGTGTCGGATATGAGATAACACAAACACAACATCTAGCAATGAAGGGTGGTTTGCGACGATGAGTTGCCCAGACTGCCCAAGTTGTTCAACGCCTTCAAAACTGTATTTTAAATAACCAAATATTTGCGTACAGATAATAAAGAATCGCCACGCCAAAAAGACAAAATCCCTAGAGAGATTTTGAAAGAACCTTACTTTGTATAGTCCCAGCACAATAATAGGAATAAATAAAATATTTCCTATTAAACATAGCAATCCAAACAACAAAAACAAGAATCCCACCAAAATAATTCTTAGCACAATCATTTATTTAAGATTCCACTTCCAGCATAAATTTCCTGCATAATGTTCCCATTGCGCTGCAGAATCGCTATGAAATTGTTTTACAAACTGCAAGGGGTGCAACATATCATCTAAAGAATCCTCGTTTGTGTATTCAAAGCCTAATTGCAATTCTTTTTTGTAATTTTCTTTATCTAAATGCACAAGCACCATTAGGTATTCAAAACCCTCTTTATTTAAATATTCCTCATAGGCAATCAGCAATGTTTCCTCTGTGGAATCCGCATTGATGAACCCATATTCTAAGCTAGGTGTTGCACTAATGGCAGAAATTTCACTTTGATTATGCGTTGCAATAGCAATACTTGCAGGAGTTGCGTTTAATACCGATAAAGAGAATTGTGTCGGTGAAACGACGGATTCTAAATCTAGTGTTTTTAACAACGACAGACAAGAATGGATTTCCCCAGAATAAGAACTAAAAATAATTTTTGGTTTTGTTCTAAACTTCAAATCTGGCATAAGAGAAAAAGCGCATTTTGTGGCATTGCCTAAGCGTCTTCTCTCTAAAGGCGGAATCGCATCAAGTTTAAATTCTGTTACACAATTATCCGCTAACGCATCTTGTGTGAAATTTTTTGAACAGAATGCGCCAACCGCATTAATGCCAAATTGCAATGTCATTTTGCAAGATCACCTCTTAGCGTCACTCCGCTCATCAAATTTCCAACACCACACTGAAACTCTGTTTTGGAATCATAAGGAATCTTTTTAAAATACCCTGTTAGATTCACAACCTTTGTTGCACCCTCTTTTTTCGCGCGCGTGAAAAACTGCACCAACGCTGAGTGGAAGGCTCTTTGACAAGAAGTTTTTGCATCTTTACCGAATTTATTTGATTTTTTATTTGTAGATAAACCTTTAATAAAAATTTTATCTTTACTGCCTGAACCACTGCCAAATTTAAATTGAATAGAATCGTCAATAATTCCTTGCGCCTTTGCCTCTTTAATCGCCTCTTCAATAGAAAAATATCTAATATCATCCGCTGCATAAATACTTGTTGCAAATCCCAATATTAATGCTAATGCTAAAATCTTTCGTCTCATAAAACCTCCAAATCGCAATAAGCCTATGACTTTATCACAGACAAAATAAATGTGCCATTTTAGTGTCTTTCAAATAAAAAATATCTTATTTTATTGTTATATTCAGTATGTATTTAACATTACACCTATTCAATAACAAATTATTAGATACGTTTGAAAATTAACGAAGTATTGATTCCACCAAATGCAAAATTATTATTCATCACATAATTTGTTTTAATCTGACGGATATCTTTGAGATAATCTAGCTTCGCGCATTCTGGATCAACATTAGACAAGTTAATCGTAGGATAAAAAGTCCCCTCACGCATCATCTCAATACTTGCAATACTCTCCAATGCTCCACACGCTCCCAAAGTGTGCCCCAAATAGCTCTTAAGAGAACTAATTGCAATCCTTTCTCCAAATACCGCGTTAGTAGCGATGGATTCCACAATATCCCCTTGTTTTGTTGCTGTTGCGTGAGCATTGACATATCCGATAGCATCAGGGCTAATCCGTGCGCTTTTGAGTGCAAGTTCCATTGCGCTCTGCATTGTCGCACTTTGTGGGCGCGTAATGTGTGTCCCATCACAAGTGGAACCAAACCCTACAATTTCGGCAATTGGCGTAACTCCACGCCTTTTAACACTCTCTTCGCTTTCTAGCACAAGCATTCCCGCTCCCTCGCCAATAACCAGCCCATCGCGCTCTATATCAAAAGGACACGGCGTCAAATGTGGTGTGGAATTTTTTTGACTTGTTGCATACAGAGAATTAAATACAAAACATTCACTTGGACAAAGCTCCTCCGCCCCACCTGCTAACATCATTGGAATCTGTCCGTATTTGATTGCTTCGTAAGAGTAACCAATCGCGTGTGAAGCAGAAGTACAAGCACTTGAAGTTGGAATCACGCGCCCTTTTAACCCATAAAAAATTGCAATATTTGCCGCAGTGGTGTGTGGCATTGATTTAATATAGGAATTTGCATTGCAATCATTTTCCTGATTTAAAAACACCTTAGCTAATTGCACGACAGCATCTGTGCTACCAGTGCTGGAACCACTTGCTACCCCCATTCTGCCATCTTGAATACTATCATCACCTAATAATCCCGCCATTTGCAAAGCTAATCCCGCCGCCTCAACACTATATTGAGAAACCTTACCTAAAGAGCGCATTTGTTTGCGATTCCAAGATTCAGGATGTCTATAATCTACAATAGGTGCTCCTAAAAATGTTGTTAAATCCTTAATACACTCCCAGCTAGGCATATACTGCACAGCGTTTCTCTTAGATTCTAGTCCCTTACGCATAGAATCCCAACTTTTTCCAAACGCACTGACAATCCCATAACCCGTTACAAAAACTTTCAACACAACCCTCCATTAACGCCGATGACTTGCTTTGTGATATAAGAAGCCTCTTCACTCATTAGAAATTTCACCAAATTTGCCACTTCTTGCACATTTCCACTGCGTTTAGCGGGAATCATCTTAATAATTTCTTCCAAAAACAAATGTTCTTGCGTCATCTCTGTATCAATCAATCCCGGCGCGACGACATTCACGGTGATATTGCGACTTGCAAGTTCAATAGCAAGAGACTTTGCTGCACCGATTAGTCCAGCTTTTGACGCACTATAATTTGTCTGTCCGCGATTCCCCATAATGCCCGATACAGAACTCATCACAATCACCCTCCCCTGTTTTTTGCGCACCATAGGCATTAAAACGGGGTTTAAAACATTATAAAAGCTATTTAAATTCGTGTTAATCACGCCTTTCCAATTCTCTTCTAATAGCGCAACAAAAGTATTATCATCTGTGATTCCAGCATTTAATACAACACCCCACAGTGCGTCCTCTTGGAATCTTTGTTTTAACACTGCTTGACATTCCTGTGTATTGCCAACATCAAACACCAAATACTCCGCATTTAGCTCTTTGGCAATTTGCTTTAGCCTTTCACTAACACTTTTTCCGTGCAAAATCACTTCATAGCCACATTCTTGCAAACTCCGCGCAATCCCTTCTCCAATGCCACGACTTGAACCTGTAATCAAAACTTTTTTCAACACATTCCCTCTTTAAGATTCCAACATTTTTTCCAAAAAAGTATCATCAGGATTTAGCACACTAATGCTTGCTTGTGCAATCATCTCTCCACCCAAATACACTTGGCTATCATACACGCCAAGTCCGCTGCTATCTTGCATAGATATTTTGCTTTTAATCAATAGGGAATCCCCAATCTGCACATAAGGCTTAAAAATCTCAAACTTCCTAGCCCCAAGTAAAAATCCAAGTTTGCTACCCTTTTGACTATCCATATAGCTACGAAATACCGCCAAACTCTGCGCCATCATTTCTAGCGTCTTAAATGTCGGGAAAACACCATCCTCCAAAAATACATTCTCCTCCGTAATAGTAGATTTCACGCAAATAAACTCCTCTGTTACTTCCACAACCTCATCAACCAAAACCATTACTCCGCTATGAGGAATCAGATTCTCAATTCTTCTCATTTATGATACTCCAAAAATCAAGGCACAATTATCGCCCCCAAACGCAAAGGATAAAGACAGAGTGTTTTTTACCCGAGTTTTTTGGATATTAGTAATTAGGTTGATTATGGGTAAATTTGCATCCACTGCGCTATCAAAGCAATGCAAAGGCAGAGTCACATTATCTTGCTGACTTTGCCTCAATAACTCCAAACAAACCATTGCTTCTAGCGCACCCGCAGCCCCTAGCGTATGTCCCATTACGCCCTTTGTACTACTGCAAGGGACATCTTTTAACATTGTGTGGATAAGTTCGGATTCCATACTATCATTAGCTAATGTGCCTGTTCCATGCAAATTCACATAGTCTATGGATTTCACATTTGCCATTTGCATAGCCTGTTGAATCATCACGCTTTGCGCTTCGCAAGACGAGTTTGGCTTCGTGATATGAAATGCGTCATTATTACCCCCAAAACCCTTAAACTCTATTAGCGATTTCTTTTTTGTCATCAAAAATACTGCCGCCCCCTCACCCAAATTCACACCTTCACGATTTTTAGAAAATGGCACACTGCGCTTTTGGCTTAAAATATCCAAACTATCAAATCCAAAAATCGTAAGCGTATTTAAACTATCTACACCCCCACAAATCACGGCATCGCATAAACCTTTCTCTAGCAATCGCCTTGCACTTACTAAAGCTTTTCCACCCGAAGTACAGGCACTTGAGATTCCAAATTGTAGCGATTGCAATCCAAAAATATGCGCCACAAATGCACTAGGATTACTTAATGTATTGCGCTTAGTAAAAGTCTCTAAATCAATGTGGTGGATTTCTTTAAAATTCTCCTCCACTGCCGTTGTGGTTGTGCCTATGACAACTCCGATTCTGTCTGCGCCATACTCCTTGATGGCACAACGAATAGAGTCTTGAATCTGCAAAAGTACTTGATACAAGATTAAGTTCGTGCGGGATTGAAAGTGTCTTGGCAACCCCTCTTTTAAAGGGTATTTTAGAGTTTTAATTTTTCCTGCCATAAAGTCTTTATTTAAGCAGTGTATTTTTTCTACACAAGTTTTGTTTTCGCAAATCGTTTTTAGAATCTCACTTGATGTCTCTCCTGCGCTGCAAATCCCACCAAAATCATTGATATACACTTTCACAATCTAGTAATCCTTATCTTTTTAGAATCTTTTACCCACACCAATTCCTTTTGCCCCTCTTTTAATGCCCTTAAGGATTCCATAAATATTGCGTCATAGAGTGCATTAGGGGGCAAAAACTTTGTAGATTTTAATTTGCCATTTTCTAATGCTTTGCTAGATAGCGGAATTCCAAAGCTATCAAATAAAGAAAAATTGTAATGGCTTTCTCTGTGCGTGATGTATAAAATGCTCTTTTCTTGATTTATTTCTACAAGAAATTTCTCTTCTGTGAAGCTGGGTAATACGACCTCATCATATCGCACACAGCTACAAAACAATAGTGCAAACACGCATCCACTAAGAGTTTTTGCAATATTTCGCCAACACATTTAAGGATTCTTCCGCCCTTGTTACATAAGGATTACTTGTATCCCACGCATATCCCGCAAGAATTGAGCAAATCTGTCGCTTCACATCGTGATTTTCGTTTTTTGTATAAATCACATCTTGAAATTTCCCATCATACCAGCCTTGCACATACACTCTAAAGGCATTAATCCCGATCATCAGTGGTTCCACATACTCTTTATTTAAATCCACATTCTCTCCGTTTAGAATCCTCACTAGCGCATCACTTGCGAGTTTTGCAGAAACCATTGCAATCGTAACACCTGAGCTAAACACAGGGTCCAAAAACTCACTTGCATTACCCAGCAAGATAAAGCGCTCACCAAAGAGTGTTTTCACATCTTTAGAATACGAGCTAATCGTCCTAACAGGCGTATCCCACTCCGCATTTCCCAGTAATCTTTTTAACATTGGAGCTTTATACACGTGCGCCTTTAGAATCTCCTCATCGCTTAAATTTGGAATTGCAACCATTGATTCCTCACCCACGATACCAATACTACATCGCCCATTAGAAAATGGAATTAACCAAAACCAAACCGCCCTAAAATCAGGGTGCGTTGTGATTAAGATTTTCTTTCTATCATATAGAATTTCTGTGATATTATCTTGTATGTGTGTAAAATATGCCTTTCTTGGTTTTAAACAAGAAGAAGTTTCTAAATCAAGCAAACGGGGCAAAACCCTACCATAACCGCTAGAATCAACGATATACTTTGCTTTAATTTGATCTCCATTGGAAAGTGTTGCGATTGCGCAATCTTCTTTAAAAGCCACCGATTCCACTGCGACTTCAAAAGATACTTGCACGCCTTGCTTGATGACGGCGTCAATTAACACCTTATCAAAATCTCCACGTTGTACCTGAAAAGTCGTCCCATCTCCCACGCTACTTTTATCGCAAAAATCAAAATAGCGGTATTCCTCACCCCAGCTAAATGCCGCCCCATTTTTAAACTGGAATCCGTGCGCCTTGACCGCTTCTAAAAGTCCTGCTTCACGCAATATATTCATACAATTAGGCAATAAACTCTCGCCGATGACAAAGCGCGGGAATTTCTCCTTTTCTACACATAAAACTTTCACACCCGCTTTGTGCAATAGCGCGCTCACGATAGAACCACTCGGTCCAGCCCCGATTACCAAAACATCTACTTGTGTCATTGTTCTTGCAATCCTCTACTAATAAAGTTGGCGGGAATTTTACCATATTTTTTAAAATTGTTTTAACTAAAATTTGATAAAATCTAAACTTTTTGCGTGAAGCATTACACTAGAATTTTAAGAGTTTTTAAATGCGTTTTTTATTGACATTGCTATGGGCACTAAGTCTTTCTTTTGCTTCAGAATTTAGCCTAAAGGATTTAGCGCAATTAAAACAAGAAAATATACAAGGACAATTCACACAGACAAAAATCTTAAAGCAATTTGAGCAAAAAATCATCTTTAGCGGTAGTTTTTGGCTTTTGGATTTAGAACTTTTCTGGGAAGTGAAAACGCCCATTTATAACCTACTAAAAATCTCTACAGATGGAATCTGGCAAAAGCGCGAAGACACTTGGGTAAAAATAGACGCAAATTATGATAAAAAGCTATTTTTGGATATTATCCATCTCAATTTTAAATCCCTAGAACAATATTTCACTTTACAGCTTACAGGCGATAGCAATGCGTGGAATCTTTATCTAACACCCAAAAATACATTAATGCGAAAGATTTTTAAAAACATTCACATTCGTGGCGGGGGTGGAGATAAAATTTTCATCAAAGAAATGATTTTGATAGAAAAAGAAGGTGATACAACCATTACGCAATTTGAGATTCTATGAAAAAAATTAGCGTTTTGTTTTTTGGCATCACGACAATTTTGATGCTATATGTAATTGCAAATGGCACAATTAAAACAGATATTTTCTCTCTTATTACGCCCAATCAAAGCATTTTGCAACACCAAGAAACAATCCAAATTGCACAACAAAGAATCACAAAAAAACTAGCAATTCTCTCCACAGACCCCACACTATTAAGCGCAATGAATCCCACATTATTTCAAGAACTTTTTGTGCAAAGGGATTTTGATTTTACGATTCTAAACCAGCTAAAAATTGCAAGTTTAAATCCCAGCGTTTATGCAGATATTTTGCAAAATCCCGCGCATTTTTTCCAGCAAAGTGCGGAACAGTTTTTAAACCCTTTCTTGTTGCGCCTAGATTCCAAGGATTTACTCAATCTTAGTAGTTATTCTAGCTTTCTAAAGCAAAATCAATTCACACTAGATTTGGAATCTAAAATACTTTTTACCACCTTTAATGGCGTGAAATATTACCTTGCAAATGGCGTTTTAAAAGACAACTACGATTCTACTATGCTTTTAAATGAGATTGCAAGAGTAAAGCAAATTGCGGATTCCACACAACATATATTTTTAGCCGTTGGCAGTGAAGTATTCGCAAGTGAATCAAAAGCGCAAGGCAATCACGAGGGTATTATTCTAGGCATTATTTCCATTATTCTTATCACACTCTTAATGTATTTTGCGTTCCATTCTTGGCATATTTTGAAGCTTTTATTTATTGTATTCTATAGCTTTTTAAGCGGCATTAGTATGGCGTTTTTAGTCTTTGGAGAAATTCATATCATTAGCCTTATTATAAGCATTAGCCTTATCGGATTAGTATTGGATTTTGCGATGCACTGGCTAGGCGATATGTCTAATCAAACTATACAGCCCAAAGACATTGTGAAGTTTATCAAAATCTTTCTAGTTGGACTTGTGATTACCAGCGGTGGTTATGGGTTTTTCTTGCTTTCTGAAATGGATTTTTTACGTCAAGTTGCCGTGATTTCAATTTTTGGATTAATAGGTGCATTTCTCATCACAACTTGTTTGCTTCCCTTTTTATTACAAGGCATTGCGTTTCAACCCAAACCCATTTTACAAAAACTTATCTCAACACTAATGGCAGGGGTTAAAAAACTTAGGATCCACCAAAAAGCCTTTATTCTAATTCTTTGTGTTTTTACCCTTTGCACCTTTGTATTTTTACTTCCTAAGCAAAATTTTACAGACGATATCAAACATTACTCTACGATTCCAGAGTCGCTATTACAAGAAATGTATCAATTCTCAAACATCACTCAAAACCAAAACTTTAGTGATTTTGCCATCATCAAAAGCAATAATCTTATTGACACAGAGCGGAGCATTACTCACGCTCTTTTAAAAGAAAATTTAATCCAAGACTATGAAGGGATTAGCAAGTTTTTCCTTAGCACTCACGAGCAAGATATTCTTAAAGATACCCTACAAAAACACCGAGATTCCTTTATTGGCTCCTTCAAAGCATTTGGAATCAAAGAGGAGATTCTATTGCGCTCTATACAATCTCTTACACAGCAAGAAAGTTTAGATTTAAACGCCATTCGCTCTTTATTACAGTATTTACCAAGCAACCCCTTAGATACTTTTTTAATCCAAGAAAATACGAGTATTTTATTTTTTAAAAATCCCATTATCAATGCACGATTCCATACAATTTTAGAAAATAACAATGCGTATTTTATCCAGCAAAGCGCAGAGGTTAGCAAGTATTTCACAGAAGCAAAAGAAAATGCGATTGTTTTAAAATTCTACGCATTTGCATTTGCTTGGATTGTTTTGTGGCTATTGTTTGGATTCCGTAGAGCCTTGCCTATGGTGGCAATTATTATTTTTTCATCTCTTTTAAGCATAGCGATTCTGCTTGTGCTAGGAGTGGAATTAAATATCTTTAGTATCTTTGGACTCATTTTGGCTAGTAGTGTCGGAGTGGATTATGTGATTTTTGCCAACAATGCAATCGTGCCAACATTTAAACGATTCTTTGGAATCTTACTTGCTAATTTAACAAGCATTATTTCATTCTCACTTCTTGGATTTAGCCAGACTTATGCCATTTTTAGCTTTGGCATTAGCGTGAGTTTATGTATGTTTTTATGTGCATTTTTTGCATTACTTTTTATCGCAAAATGACATACTTTACTTTTAGTGCTAAAGATTTAGGCATAGAAGATTCTAAGGAGGTTATCGCCACTTTATGTATCCTAGCACCACAAAACACTTTGGATTCTATACATAAAATAGATTCTATCACTGCCAAAACTCTTTTGCATCACACCAAATATTTGCAAGATGTCTATCCTTTTATGTCTAAAAGCCATAGTTGTGGTTATGCAGCGATTCTGTATTCTCATATTAAAATGGGTGTAGATTTAGAAATGATGAAACTAAGAAGCATTAGCGCACATTTAGATTTGTGTTGCAATCCGTATGAAATAGACTATATTCTAAAAAACCCATTAGAAAACTTCTATAAAGTTTGGACACTAAAGGAAGCGATTTTAAAACTTCAAGACTTGCAATTAGATAGTATCAAAAATGTGGGGTTAAACCAAAAAGGAGCATTTGGGGTCTCTAATACGCTTATTTGTTTCAAACATTTACCTTTAAAACAGAATCTTATGCTGACAATGGCGTGGTATTAACCATACAATAATCCTTACAACGCCTAAACCCAAAGAAATTCCACGATTCTATAATGGAATCTCACAGCGAAAAAATCTAACTACCGCGTCATTGCGAGAAAATTTGAAAAATTTTCGCGGCAATCTATAATGTAGCATACAATAATTTCGCAATACAATCTTTAATAATGGCATAATTTTTACTTAAGATTCTACAACTCTTATTTTAAGAAGTTAAAATGACAAGAAAATTTTTAAGTTTTACATTGGCAAGTGTTTTAGGTTGCGGAATCGCATTGGGTGCAGATAGCAATTATACCACAATGAGTATTGATATTAAGTAGGGATTCCTATGCAAATTAGCACAAACCCCACTATGCGAGAAACTTCTCTTCTCTACCAAACAACGCAGAAACAGCAAGGAAACGCAGTTTCCTTTGATACGCTTTTGTCTATGCAAAACAATCAAAATCAAGCAGACAATCAAGAATCGCAAAAGGCTAATGTTAGTAGTTTAAGTGAATTTAGTGTGAGTTGGGATAGTGAGGAGGGGTGAACGATACGCACAGCGCAAATCGTCTCTGCGATTCAACAATATGCAAAAGAGCATAACACAGACCCGCTTAAAGTAAATTGGCAGACTGCAAATGTAAGTTGGAATCAAAAGCTTAGGAA
>JALEPE010000077.1 GCA_022766795.1 Helicobacter sp. | reverse complement strand
ACATCTTTTAACTGCGGATTATCAAAATCAATGATTGTTTCTAAATCCACTATGCCATTTTTAGATAGCAATACACCCGATTCATTATGCATTCCGTGCGCACCACCTGTATAAAAATAATTGTCCCGCGAAAATACCAATAAATTAGAATCAAAATAATACAAGGAATCCTTAGAATATTTTTCAAATGGCGCAAATTGGAGCATTTCCTCAATAGCTTTTGCTTTATTTGTTACATTTTCCTCTAAAGACGCTTCTAAAAATCTCTGCAAGGAATCCTGCGCCTTTTTTTCAAATACGGCTTTTGCATTTTTGCAATCAAACTTTTCCCCATACATTGTTTGGAGTAAATCTTGCACTTTTGAATCCTTGGCGCAATGGAATCGCAACCTAACAAACGCGTCTTCTGCCTTACTTTTCTTAGGCTTTTGACGCTTATAAACAACTTCTTGCTGAATAAGTGTCATAGAATCTAGCTGCTTTAAATTTAAAGCAAAGTTTTGTGTAGCCGTTAGAGCCTCCGTAATTACGCCATTTTTAACTTTTAAGCCCAAATCATTGCACTCTAGCATTCCATCTTTTAGTGCGGCAAATTCCTGATCTTTATCAATTAATGGCAAACAGCGTCCAAAGCTTGCACTTCCAGCATACAAGATTCCATCTTTTGAGGTTGCGACATATAACAAGGGTGTAATGACTTTATCCTCTGTGCTTAGTGCTTTAACATTGTCCTTTGAGAGTGAAAATGTCTGATAGCTAAACTCCTGCGCCTTTGCACTAAAACACAGCACTATAACTCCAAACAATACTGAAAATATTTGTTTTTGCATTTTGCGATTCCTTGTGTTTAATGTTTTAAATAGAATCACAATTTTACTATTTTTTCTATAAAACTATTGATTTTTTTATAAACATTGTTATAATCGCTCAAAAATAAAGGACTGAACATGAGGAATACAAAGAGGGCGTTACCCTTTATTCTTGCTGCCACTAATACCGGCACAATGATTCTAAACTATTTAGATAGGAATCAAACCCAATATGGCGTGTATGGTGTGGGCTACCAATACCTAAATACAGCGTCTTTTGACAAAGAGGAAATTAGCAATGTTGTTACACTTTTAAACTTGCGTAGAGAATATTTCGGCGATGGCGTTTTCGCGCTAGATTGTGGTGCAAATATTGGCGCACACGCGATTGAATGGGGTATTGAAATGACAGGTTGGGGAGAATTAATCGCCTTTGAAGCCCAAGAGAGAATCTATTACGCATTAGCGGGCAATATCGCCATTAATAACTGCTTTAATGTCCGTGCTTTAAATGTCGCGCTAGGAAATCCTAAAAATAGGGGGGGGCGAAACGCTAGAGATTCCAAGTCTTGATTACACCAAGCCCGCATCTTTTGGTAGCTTTGAGCTTAAAAAAAGTGAGAATCGCGAATTTATAGGGCAAGAGCCAGACTTCACAAAAACACACAAAGTGCCACTGATTAGCATTGACTCTTTGCAATTAAAACGCGTAGATTTAATGAAAATTGATGTAGAAAAAATGGAAGTAGAAGTGCTAAAGGGTGCTGCCACAACAATTAAAGCACACAAACCAATCTTAATCATTGAGATTATTAAAAGCAGCCAAGACGAGATAATCAAACTACTAGAGTCGTGGGCATACCAAATCTTTCCTATGGGAATGAATGTCTTAGCAATCCATAAAAACGACCCAGTTCTTACGCGTATTGTGCGTAACGCTTAAAGAAATTTTACTTTTTTTAAAAAAACTCTTGATTTTTCAACGAAGCATCGCTATAATTCTACTCTCACTTTTATGCGGGAGTAGCTCAGTGGTAGAGCATAACCTTGCCAAGGTTGGGGCCGCGGGTTCGATCCCCGTCTCCCGCTCCATTTAAAAAATCATAAAAGTAGCTTTTCTAACAATACGAGCCCGGGTGGTGAAATGGTAGACACAAGGGACTTAAAATCCCTCGGACATTGCGTCCGTGCCGGTTCAAGTCCGGCCCCGGGCACCACCAAAGGTGGCGACATAGCCAAGTGGTAAGGCAGGAGCCTGCAAAGCTCTGATTCCCCAGTTCAAATCTGGGTGTCGCCTCCATTATTAATTTTTTACAGAATCGGGAGATGGCTGAGTGGTCGATAGCGGCGGTCTTGAAAACCGTTGAGGGTCACACCTCCGGGGGTTCGAATCCCTCTCTCCCGGCCACTTCTTAATTTTACTTAGTCTAAATTTTACCATTTTTGAATTTTTATACTTTATTGAATCTACACAAAAAAGATTGCTTCACTAAGATTGATATATGCTAAGTTGGATTGCCACGAAGTTGTGCCAACTTCTCGCAATGACCATAAATGGTTAAACCATAAGCAATCCAAAGTTTTATAAATTTGCACCAAAGCGGGTGAATTTGCTATTCACAAATCCACACCACGAAAAATTTATAAATTTTCTCGCAATAACAGAATGTGCGCCACGACTTCTTATGGAATCTCACAAGGGTGCAAGGCATAGAGAGCCACTATAAGCCCTTTAAGCGCAGATTGCTAATTGTTTGGAAGCCCTCAAGCACTTTAAAAACCTCTTTGGATTCTATGATTTCTTTTGCCTTAAAGAATCCTTCTTTCAAGGATTCCGCCTGCTCACAGACACACAAAGCTGCCCCAAGATTTAGCGCAACCAAATCAAGCTTTGGCGAGGGCAAGGCGTTAAAAATATCGGTTGTAATACACAGATTCTCCTTTGCTTCTCCACCCCTTAGCATAGAATAACTTGCAAAGGGTAGCCCCACTTCCACAGGATTAAAAATATAAGTCTTGATTGCCCCCTCGCGCAACTCGGTAATTTGTGTCGGCGCACAAAGCGAGATTTCATCTAGTCCGTCCAATCCGCTTACCACCATTGCGCGTTTAATCCCCAAAATCGCTAAAGCTCTCGCCATAATCTCCGTGTATGCCTTATCAAACACACCGATGAGTTGATGCGTAATGGGAGCGGGATTACTTAAAGGACCAATGAGGTTAAAGGCGGTTTTGAATCCCAAACTCCCCCGCGCACCCGCAGCAAAACGCATAGCGGAATGAAATCTCTGCGCAAAGAGAAAGGTAAGATTTAAATCCTCATACGCCTTTTGCGCATTTTGCAATTCCATATTTGCATTAATTCCAAGTGCATTGAGTAAATCTGCCGAACCACTTTGTGAGGTAATTGCGCGATTCCCGTGCTTGATGATTCCAAAATCTGCCTTTTTTGCAAGTGTGGCAAGAAGTAGGGCGCAAGTCGTGGAGACATTAAAGGTTTTTGCGCTACTTCCCCCCGTGCCAACCATATCAAACAAAATGCGATTCTTGTTCCCAACCTCAAAGCGCACCGCCTTTTGCTTTAAAACCGAAGCAAACCCGGCTAGTTCGTATTCATCTACGCCTTTAATCTCTAGGCTTGTGAGAATGCTACCAATTTGCGCATCGCTCAAATTCCCCTCTGTGAGTTCGTCCATTAGGTTATAACTCTCTTGAAAATTCAGCGATTCTAACTGCAAACATTTTTTCAGATAATCCTTAATAGGAATCGGCTCACGCGCATAATGCAGGAAGTTTTGGAGCATTTTGACACCCTCTTTTGTGCCAATAGATTCAGGGTGGAATTGCAACCCAACCAAATGGTATTGCTTATGCTCTACTGCCATTACCTCGCCGTCCTTGCTCTCCCCGCTAATGATAAAGCATTCTGGAATCTCGTCCCTTTTGCCCACAAGCGAGTGATAACGCGTAATGGGCGTGTCTTTGCTAATGTGCCGAAAGATTCCTTTTTGGTTGTGTTTGAGTGGCTCTACCTTGCCGTGAATGATATTTTTTGCATTTTTGATTTCCACACCAAAAGCCGCTAAAATCGCCTGATGTCCCAAGCAAATTCCTAAAATTGGATAAATTCCTTTAAACTTCTGTACAATTTGGATATTTAAGATAGAATCCTGTGGCGTTTTGGGTCCCGGTCCTAGCACAATATAGCTTGGGTTTAGGGATTCTATTTCCTCTAGGCTTGTTTTGTCGTGGCGCAAGACTTTAATCGGATAACCAAGAGTGCTAAAGGCTTGATAAATGTTGTAGGTAAAGGAATCGTAGTTATCAATCAGTAAAATCACTTTGCGCCTCCTAAAATCGCTTCCACTAAGGAGCGCATTTTGTTCCTTGTCTCCTCATATTCCGCGTCCTCATCGGAATCTATGACGATTCCGCCTCCTGCTTGGAGATAATACACGCCCTTTTGATAAACCGCTGTGCGAATGGCTATTGCAAAATCCATATCACCATTTTTGGCAAAATATCCAATCGCACCCGCATAAATTGCGCGTTTATGCACTTCTTGAGATTCTATGGTTTCAATGGCAGCAATCTTTGGCGCACCGCTCACCGTTCCGGCAGGAAACGCCGCATAAAGCGCGTCTTTCTTGCTATGTATTGTCAAATCCATTTCACCTTGCACTTCAGAGACTAAGTGCATTACGCGTGCGTATTTTTCAATCACCTTTTCTTTTGTTACGCGCACACTTCCCGCCTTTGCCACTTTGCCTACATCGTTGCGCCCCAAATCTAGCAACATCAAATGTTCCGCGTTTTCTTTCGCATTTGTCTTTAATTCCTCCTCTAGCTTGGAATCCTCTAGGGCATTCTTGCCTCTAGCGCGCGTCCCAGCGATTGGGCGAATCGTAACTTGTGCGGTGTTTGGTGCAGTCGTTTTCACGCGGACAAGCACTTCGGGGGAACTCCCGATAATCTCAAAAGTGCCGAAGTTAAAATAATACATATAGGGGCTTGGATTAGCAATGCGTAGATTCATATAAGCCTGTAAGGGTGGCAAAGTGCTTGTAATCTCCAAACTCTGACTTGGCACACATTGGAGTAAATTGCCTTTGTAAATCTCTTTTTTAATGGTTTGCACCATTTTTGCATAATAAGACTTCTTATCCTTAGAAGTAATCGCGGAATGATACTCTTGTGTAGGTTTATCTGATAAGCTCAAATGCTCCAATGTATTGGCTAATTCTTGCAACCTTTTTTGCGTGTCTTGTGGTTTGGATTCTCCCTGAAAACTCACGCAAAGAATATAGAGTGATTCATAAAAATGGTCAAACACGACAAATTCACGCCCGAAAATAAAGGCACTCTCACTCACATCATAAAGTGGAGGATTCTTAAATTCTACCTCCTCAATCTCGCTAAAAAACTCATACCCCAAATACCCCACTCCTCCAAGAGGCAAATGCAGGGATTCTATCTCGGTGCTAGGGATATTTTCCGAATCCAATTTGGGCGTTAATGCGGCAAAAGCCTCTAAGAAATCCAAAAATTTTGGCTTCTGTGGCAAAGTGAAACCGCCGATTTGCTTTATCTTGCCCAAATCGTGCTTCTTTAAATTTTGCGAACTAGAATCCTCGCACAAAAAGACTTTTCCTTGCTCCTTTATGATTCTAAAAGCTTCTTTAAGCACGAGAATAGAAAACCGCCCCTTACCGCTATCCAAAAACGCAGATTCAAGCAAAACGGGCGCATTCATCGCCTCGCATACCATTAAAGGTGTGAGCTTGGAAGCCGAGATTTTTTTGATACTACAATGCGCAGCCGCCCCCTGATTTTTGGGATTTGTTAAAAATTCAAACATAACACTTCTTTAAAAACAATGATTTTTGCGGATTTTATATTCTTAACATTAAAAAATACATTAAAATTTTAATGCAATTAAAAGAAAATTGCAGAGAACAGATTGGCTTTTACAGCAAACACCGCGTCATTATGCAGGATTATAGATTTGCAAGTGTGGGCGTGTGTGCGTAGCACCCACCCAAACTTGCACAACTGCTACGCAATATGCGCTTTGGACAAGCCCTCGCAACGATGCAGTAGTTGGACTTTGTCATTGTGAGCGTTTTTGTAAAAAATGCGTGGCAATCCATAATGTTGCATACTTTGGGTTTCACAATGGGATCTTAAATGCGATTCCGCAAGAAGCGTGCTATGGGTTGGGGGTTTAAGGGGGGTAAGGGGGACGCTTCGCAAGTAGAACCCCTTGTCCCCTTAAAAAAATCTTAAAGGAGAGATTCCATATTTATAGATTGCTTCGTTGTGCTTCACACTGCCTCGCAATGACAAAAAACTAACCACTCCGTCATTGCAAGAAAATTTGAAAAATTTTCGTGGCAATCTATAATCACGCAAAAATTAGATTTAACAATGGAATCGCAAAGTTAAAGGCGAGATTCCATATTATAGATTGCTTCGGGCTTTGCCCTCGCAACAACAGAGAATCTACCGCTATTGCAGTGATGATTTTGCATAAATTTTTGTTAAAATATCACCTTTAAATTCACACAAAGAAGACGCAATGAAACACAAAATGTTTTTAGAATCCAAAAAGGGATTCTTTGGCGAATCAAAAGACGGCTTGAACGCATTTGGTGGGCAGTATATGCCAGAGATTCTTTATTCTGCACTCAAAGAGCTAGAAAAAGCCTACAAAAACATTTTAAAAACCCGTGATTTTAAGCAAGAATTATCCTTGCTATATCGGGATTTTGTTGGACGCCCCACGCCTTTAATTTATGCAAAAAATGTGAGCAAGCTCTTGCACAATGAAATTTATTTGAAATTTGAGGGCTTGGCAAACACGGGAGCGCATAAGAT
This sequence comes from Helicobacter sp., assembly GCA_022766795.1. Taxonomy (GTDB): domain Bacteria; phylum Campylobacterota; class Campylobacteria; order Campylobacterales; family Helicobacteraceae; genus Helicobacter_D. Next base: position 7,280 of record JALEPE010000077.1, on the reverse strand, counting down.
TAACAACGCTATCGGGCAGGTACTACTCGCAAAAAAAATGGGTAAGACGCGCATTATAGCCGAAACCGGAGCGGGACAACACGGATTAGCCACCGCAGCGGCGTGTGCAAAACTTGGTATGGAATGCGTGGTGTTTATGGGTGCGCGGGATATTAAGCGACAATTTCCCAATGTGTTTAATATGGAGCTACTCGGCGCAGAGGTTGTGAGCGTGGAGAGCGGAAGTCAAACGCTTAAAGACGCCGTCAATGAAGCCTTAAGAGAGTGGAGCAAGGAGAGTAAAAACACCTTTTATGTGCTTGGAAGCACACTTGGTCCTTATCCTTATCCCGACATTGTGCGTGAATTTCAAAGCATTATCAGCAAGGAGCTAAAGGCGCAGACAAAGGAGTTTTTCAAGGGCAATCCCGATATTATGATTGCGTGTGTGGGTGGAGGAAGCAACTCACTAGGATTCTTTAGCCATTTTCTTAAAAGTCAAGTGCGCCTCATCGGCGTTGAAGCGGGAGGCTTAGGCAAAGAAATAGGCAAGAATGCCGCGCGTATGAGCAATAAAAATGCGAATCTTTGCATTGCGCAAGGCTATAAAAGCTATTTTCTAAGCGATGAATATGGCAATTTGCTAGAAACCTACTCTATTTCGGCAGGGCTTGATTATGCAGGGATTGGTCCCCAACTTGCGCATTTAAAAGAAATCGGACGCGTGGAGTTTTTAAGTGCGCTAGATAGTGAGGCATTAGAGGCTTTACAATTCTTTGCTAAACACGAGGGAATCCTCGCTGCTTTGGAATCTAGCCACGCATTAGCGGGGGCATTAAAAATCGCTAAAGAAGTGAAAAACAAAAAAATCCTTGTCAATATTTCTGGTAGAGGGGACAAAGATATTTTCATCACCGCAAAAGCCCTACAAAAAGAGCGTTGGGCGGAATTTTTGCAACAAGAGATTCAAGAAATGCAAAGTGCGGAATCCAAAAGCACAAAAGGAAGTAAAGAATGAAAAAAATTGCATTAATGGGGCATATTGTCGCGGGGTTTCCAAGCTTTGAAGCAAGTCTCAAAGCGGCACTTGGAATTGCGCAAGGCGGGGCGGAATACTTAGAGGTGCAGTTTCCATTCTCTGACCCAAACGCCGATGGAATCGCAATTGCCAATGCTTGTGAAGTCGCTCTTCAAGGAGGATTCAACACCGATTTGGGGTTTGAGTTTATCGCCAAGCTCCAAGAAAAACTCGCCCAAAACCACTTGACAACCAAATTACTCATTATGACTTATGGCAATATTTTGTTTTGCTATGGGGTGAAGAAGTTTTTAAAAAAGGCAAAGCAATGCGGTGTTTATGGGCTGATTGTACCGGATTTATCGTTGCACAATGATGAAAAGCTTTTTAAAAAAGCTAGGAAATTTAGATTGGAAAATATCGCACTCATTGCGCCTCTAACCAAGCCAAAGAGAATGAAAAGGCTAAGCAAGGCAAGTGGCGCGTTTGTCTATGTTGTCGCACGCAATGGAATCACGGGAGACACTACGCAAATTGATGCCTCTTTGTTGCGCTACATTGAGCTTGTGAAAAAACACTGCGAAAAGCCCCTAGCGTTAGGGTTTGGAATCCAAAGCAAAGAACAAATTGACGCCTTGCGTGGAATCGTGCCGATTGCGATTGTTGGAAGTGCCTTTGTGCGCTATATTAACAAAGTATGCAAAGAGGAAGGAGAGATTTCTGAAAAACTTTGTGCTTTTACAAAAGGGCTTTTGGGGGATTAGTAGAGGTTTGTGCGCCTGATTCTACGGAATTACAAATTTGCACCTTGCAAGACTCTATTTTATCATTGCAAAGAATAAAGGGCGTAGCAATTTAATGCCTTAAAGCGTATTTCTCTGTCATTGCAAGGCGTAGCCGAAGCGCACACTGCGCAGCAGTTGTGCAAGTTTGGGTGGATGCTACGCACACACGCCCACACTTGCAAATCCATAATCTCGCATAAAGTAAATATGGCAATGGAATCTTTAAGGCGAGATTTTGTATTATAGATTCTTTATCTGCGCTATGCAAATTCATCAAAAGGATTCTAATGCAACCTGACGCAATCCCAACGATTTTAAAGGAAATTTTAGACAAAAAGCAAGTGGTGGCAATCCGCACTAACAAGCGCACAACACCCTTGAATCCGCCGATTTTGGATTCTACTTTCGTCATTGCAGAAATCAAACGCGCAAGTCCAAGTGCGGGAAATATTGGCGCGATTCCAAGCCCAAGCAATCTTGCCAAGGAGTATTTGCAAGGGGGTGCAGATGCTATTTCTGTGCTGTGTGAAAAGGATTATTTTAAGGGGGATTTAGAGGATTTAAGGGAAGTCAAGACTGCAAATCCTAATGCTTGTGTGCTAAGAAAGGATTTTATCATAAAGGTGGAGCAAATCAAGGAGGCTTACGATTTTGGTGCGGATATGGTGCTGCTCATTGCTGCGGTGTTTGTTGGAGAAAACAACCCTTATGGTGGGTTTAAGCAACTACAAGCTCTTTATCGGGAATGTTTGCGGTTTGGTTTGACGCCTCTTGTAGAAGTGCATAATGCGTTGGAAGTGGAGTTTATCAAAGATTTAGAGGCAAAACTCATCGGCATAAACTCACGCAATTTGCACACTTTTGTGATTGATAAAATCCAAGCCTATTGCCTTTTAAACCAAATTCAAGCACAGAATCCCAAAAGCAAGGTGGTTTTTGAATCTTCGCTAAATTGTAATTTTGATGGCTTTGTCGTGGGAAATTTGGGATTTAATGGAATCTTGTGTGGGAGTTATCTCGTGTCGCATTCTACGCCTAAAAATGCGTTAAAACAGCTAAAAAGTGCAATAGAATGTGGGCAAAACTCTCCCAACGCCTTTTATCAAAATGTCTTTAGATTGCTAAATTCGCCTTTGGGATTCTTAAAAATTTGTGGAATCACAAGCGAACAAGACGCGCTAATGTGTGCGGAAGCCCTGCAAGAGTTGGAATCCCATTATAAAGGAGTGCGCAAAATTGCTGCTTTAGGATTCATCATAGAGCCAAAATCCCCGCGTTTTGTGGAATTAGAGAGGATTAAAGGAATTGCAAAGGCATTGGAGCAATTCCCCAAGATTCTTAAAGTTGTTGTGCTAAAAGATGATGTGGCGCAAATGCGGATTGCTAGGGAGTTATACAAAGAGGGTGTGGTAGATGCGTTGCAATTACACGGCGTTTGTAAGGCAGGATTCTTTGGTGGAGTGGAGCTAAAAGAGGCGGATTTTGCATTTTATGAAGCTTGGAATGTGGAGAGAGAGGAGGATTTGGGCGAATTTGTCAGCCCCTTTGTGCTGTTGGATTCTAAAAGTGCGTTAGGCGGGGGCAGTGGGCAAGGGATTGATGGAGAGGTTTTGGAATCTTTAAAGGCAAAAGTGCAAACCCTATGTGTAGCCGGTGGCGTGGGTATAGAGAATGTGGAATCCTTGATGAAGCTAGGAGCAAAAATGCTAGATATTAACTCTAGCATAGAATCCAAAGCAGGTAAAAAGGATTCTGTGAAATTGCAAAAACTCTTTGCAATTCTAAAAAAGCGAGGCGAAATGTGCGTTTAAGTGGGCTTTTTGTGGGGAAAATTGCAAGATATTCTTGCGGTGAAACTTCTTTTTTGAGCGCGATGAAAGGGCGCGAAGTGGAATCGCTAGAAATTACCAATCAAGGAATTGTGGGAAATGAAATCGCCGATACGATCCATCACGGAGGAGCAAACAAGGCAGTTTTTGCCTACGATATGGAATCGTATGCGCAGTGGCGCAAGTGTTTAGGCTTGGAGATTCCTTATGGAGGAATGGGCGAGAATCTTTTGCTAGAGGAGGTAAAGGCGGGAGATTTATGTGTGGGAGATAGGCTTTGTTTTGAAAATGGAGTGGTGCTAGAAATTTCTATGCCACGTGTGCAGTGCTTTAAGATTCCGAGTTTGTATCCAAGCGCACAGGATAAAAATGCGTTGGCAAAATTTCTCTTTGAAACAGGTTGTGTAGGATTTTATTTGCGTGTCATACAAGGTGGTAGGATTCAAAAGGATTCCTCTATTTGCTTAGAAAATGCGCAAGATTCTACAACTCTGCAATGTGCGCATCAAATCTATAAAAATCCAAGTCTTGCTAAGGAATCCTTTAAGATTCTGATGAATAACCCAAAACTAGCGCAAGAATTTAAAAGAAATGTGGAATCACGCTTGAGAGCTAATGAATCTAATTTGCTAGATTGGCAATTAGCTTAATTTGGTTTTTTGTCTTTGCAAATGCGAGTGAGGCAATCTGTAATTTTGCATATTTGAGAGATTCCATTGCAAACGCTTTTACGAGATTCTATATTATAGATTGCCACGAGGCTACGCCTCTCGCAATGACACAAATGGTAAAACCATAAACAAATCCAAAGTTTATAGATTTGCGCTAAAGCAAGTGAATTTGCTATTCGCAAATGTACACCACGAAGTTGTGTGCCAACTTCTCGCAATGGCAGAATATGCGCTCCAACCTTTTTATCAAGGCTTCACAAGAACGCGGTGGCAGGACACAAATTTGCAACATTATAATTTACGCTCAATATAAAAGTTCGGATTTACCCTAAAAAATAGCGAATAGAAGCGAAATTTTGAATTTTTGTTTTAGAAATTTCTTGCACTTGCTGATTGCTAATGATTCCGCCAAGCGCAAAAAGTTCTGCTTTGAAATTTGCAGGTTCAAGGCTGTTTAAAAATTCAATTCCTAGTGGAGTGCCTTTGCTCGGAGTTTGATAAATTGGGCTGATTGTGATTCCATTTGCACCTTGTTTATCGGCGTCTTGGATTTCTTGTGATGAATGTGCGCTAAAAAATACATATTGAAATTTTTGTTTGCAATTTTTAATTTCCTGCATTTGTGCGCCATTGCAATGCACTCCATCAAAGCCAAATTTCAGGGCTAATTCTAGGTTGGAGTTAAGCAAACTAGGGATTCTGTATTTTTGATTAATATTTAGAAAAATCTCCATAAGCGCAAGATTGAAATTGGAATCTTTATCGCGGTAAGTAGCAAAATGCGGTTTGTATTGCTCCACGATTCTAGTATAGAAATCGAGAAATTCTAAAGGAGTTTTTGGATAAAGTGTAGGGTCTGTGATGAGGTAAGCCTTAATGGGCTTCCTCACTTTCCAAAACTGCTCCTGCTAGGAATACATAAGTTAGAATCATAAAAATAAAGGCTTGTAGGAACGCCATAAAGGTTAGCAATAAGAATGCTGGAAGTGGCGCAACCCAAGGGGCAAGCATTAGCATTACAAGCAAGAACATATCGTCTCCCTTAATGTTTCCAAAGAGACGGAAAGAAAGAGAGACTAATCTTGAACAATGTGAGATAATCTCAATGGGGAACATTAGCGGTGCTAGAGGCTTAATAGGACCTGCGAAATGCGCAAAATACTTTACAAAACCAAAGGTGCGAATCCCCTCAAAGTTATAAAACACAAACACAACAAGAGCAAGTGTGAGTGTAAAGCTAAGGCTAGAGGAAGGTGCTTCAAATCCCGGAATGATTCCGATGAGGTTTGCCAAACATACAAAAAGTGCGATTGTTGCAGTGAGAGGCAAATATTTACGCGCTTTCTCCTCGCCAATCACATCTTTTGCCATAAAGATAACGCCCCCTAAAAACGCTTCAAAAATATTTTGCATTGTACCCGGCACAACTTGCATTTTTGAAGTTGCTATTTTTGCTAGAATCACTGCGATGATTGCAACTAAAATTGTATGGATTGCAATAATAAAATCGTGGTCGTGGCTAATAAGCCCAAAAAAGGTAAATAATCGTCCGTCCATCTCTTTAAGACTCCCTTGTAATATAAAGTAGTTAATTATGCCAAAATTAAATTTAATTTTAACTTTATGCAAAATGCAAAAATATTACATCCAAAAATAAACCCAATAATTAGAGATTTATAAATTTTGTTTAAGATTTATTTTATGATTTATTGAATTGTTTTTATGATAAAATTCTATTTCATTCATATACTATTTTAAGTTTTAGCTTTAGCCGCTTGTTAAATTCTTTTATGGTAAAATCCACCATTTTGTAACAATACGCGCGGATTAGTTTTAGCCGCTTGTTAAATTCTTTTATGGTAAAATAAAATCACTCGGGAAACAATACGCGCTATAGTTTTAGCCGCTTGTTAAATTCTTTTATGGTAAAATTAGCCGACAAAGCACCATAAGCACCCTTAGGTTTTAGCCGCTTGTTAAATTCTTTTATGGTAAAATATTCTTTTCTTTGGACTCATACTGCCACAGGTTTTAGCCGCTTGTTAAATTCTTTTATGGTAAAATTAGGAAACATTGCTTTAAAGGGCAACCGATGTTTTAGCCGCTTGTTAAATTCTTTTATGGTAAAATAACAAGTTCGGTCGGTCGCTTTGCGTGGCAGTTTTAGCCGCTTGTTAAATTCTTTTATGGTAAAATTGACGATTTAAAACAGAATCTAAAGTGGGTGTTTTAGCCGCTTGTTAAATTCTTTTATGGTAAAATTCAAATTTGTTATAAAGCTCGTTTTGTAAAGTTTTAGCCGCTTGTTAAATTCTTTTATGGTAAAATCCCGCAATACGCGCAGGATTCGGCTTTTAAGTTTTAGCCGCTTGTTAAATTCTTTTATGGTAAAATAAAATCACAGAGATTCTATCTCCTTGCATAGTTTTAGCCGCTTGTTAAATTCTTTTATGGTAAAATAAGATTCTGTGGTTTAAGAGATTGGGGTTAGTTTTAGCCGCTTGTTAAATTCTTTTATGGTAAAATCCGCTTTTTGCGGAATATAACCCAAGCAAAGTTTTAGCCGCTTGTTAAATTCTTTTATGGTAAAATAAAAAGCAAAAAAAATAAAACAAGCTACATGTTTTAGCCGCTTGTTAAATTCTTTTATGGTAAAATATTCTTTAGATAGAAGCCTGCGGTATATTATGTTTTAGCCGCTTGTTAAATTCTTTTATGGTAAAATCTTTCCTTTATGTCTGCGCGATTTTAAATAGTTTTAGCCGCTTGTTAAATTCTTTTATGGTAAAATTTCCTTATGCTTTTCAACAACCGAGACAAGGTTTTAGCCGCTTGTTAAATTCTTTTATGGTAAAATTAAGCTGTCAGAGAACCGTTACACGCTGGAGGACATAAAAGCCAGCATACCGAGCTGTAAGGTAGACCTTGCTCCGTTGTACGAGAAGCCGAGAAGAAAAAGTACCGTTACGCTGGAAGAAGCAAAGGAGCTGTACCCGGA
>JALEPE010000070.1 GCA_022766795.1 Helicobacter sp. | reverse complement strand
ATTTTGCGATTCTATGTTTTGTGCCACCCATTGTGTAATGGCTTTTCTATCTACCTTGCCATTGGCGTTTAGCGGGAATTTCTCTAATGCAAAAATTCTGCTTGGCAACATATAAAAGGGTAATTTAGCGCGTAAAAACTCTAAAATTTGCTTAGAATCCACCGCGTTTATTTCACATACACCATAAAGTGTTTTTAAGTTATCTTGCTCTAATAAAATTGCGCGGGATTGTGCGCCACTTGCTTGATAAAGTGCGTTGTCAATCTCTAAAAGCTCTACGCGGAATCCCTGAATTTTAATCTGTTCGTCTATGCGCCCACAAAAGCAATAGGCATTAAAGGATTCATCAAATCTGCCTAAATCACCTGTTTTATACCAGCACACACCATTTTGTGTAATAAATTTTTCGCTTGTTTTCTCCGCGTCTTTGTAGTAGCCTAGTGCAACTTGATCGCCACCAAGCCAAATTTCCCCCACTTCTCCTTGTGATACTTCCACGCCTTTTTCATCTCTTAAGCTAACTTGTAAATTTTCATAGGGCAAACCTAATGGCAAAATTTCGCAAACTTGCTTTGGAATTCCACATTTTGTGATTCCACCTTCCCCAATCAAGCGGTATTGCGTGAAGCTAATGGTGGCTTCTGTAGGACCATAGAGATTATCCAAAAGCGCATTAGGAGCGGATTTAGCAAAATCTATGGCAAGGGAAGTTGGCAGTGCTTCCCCGCAAAAAAGGGCGACTTTAAGGTTTGGAAGCACATTTGGTTTTAGTGCTTTAAACTTCTGCAAATAAGCTAGAAGCGAGGGCACAGCAAAAAGAATATGAATCCCTTTAGAAGCGAGGAAAGGAATCGGGTTTAAAAGGTTTTTGTGCGGAATCACAACCAAAGCCGCCCCGCAAAGTAATGTGCAAAAAATATCGTGCATACTTAAATCAAAGGTAATATCAAAAAACTGCGAGATTCTATCTTGTGGCGCGAAATGGTAAAGAGATTGGATTCTTTGGCAATAGTTTGCAAGATTTTTACGCGTAACTAAAACGCCCTTTGGAATCCCGGTACTTCCGCTTGTAAAAAGCAAATAAGCGGGGGTGGAATCTTGTGTTTGCTTTTGCAAATCTCGTTTTTGGTGGCTATTTTGTGTGTTGTTTTGTTGTGGAATTGTGATAAATGTGTGCTTTGAAAATTCTTTCTGCAAGGATTCATCAAAGCTAAAAATGCGCAAAGGCGGCAAGGAATCATCTAGTTTTTTAAAAGATTCTACACAGCTTGGGCAGAGTAGCAAAGGCGCATCACCTACGCGCTCTATAATATTTTTTAGTCTTTCTTTGGGAAATTTTGGATTTAGGGGGATAAAGGTAATATGTCCAAATGCACAAGCAAGAATGCTAACATAAACTTCTAGCTCACGATACCCAAACACAAAGAGGCTATTTGCCCTCCCCCCACATTTTTAGCCCTTAAAAATGAAAGAAGATTTAGGCTTTTGTTTTGAAGCTTAGCATAAGTTAAAGTATGGTTTTCTACTTCTATGGCGGTGTGATTTGCATACTTTAAAAACGCGTTCTCCAATGCTTCTTGTAAAGAATCCATTATTGCCCTTGAAATTTTAAATGTGAGATGCGGAATTATACAATAAAAAATAGACTTCACCATGAATTTTAAGTTTTTACCAATCATCGCTTAAACTAAAACTTGCTAAAATCGCGCAAACTTTTCTTAAAGGAGATTTTATGCGAAGCGACACCATTAAAAAAGGCTATCAAAGAGTCCCGCACAGAAGCCTACTGCGCGCTACAGGGCTAAAAGATGAGGATTTTAACAAGCCCTTTATCGGCATTGCAAATAGTTATATTGACATTATTCCCGGGCATTTTTTCTTAAACCGCTATGCACAGATTATTAAAGAGGAGATTCGTGCTGCGGGGGGAGTGCCGTTTGAGTTTAACACTATCGGTGTAGATGATGGAATCGCAATGGGGCATAGCGGTATGCTCTACTCCTTGCCAAGCCGCGAGTTGATTGCGGATTCCATTGAAACGATGATGAACGCGCATAGCTTGGACGCGATGATTTGTATCCCAAACTGCGATAAAATCGTGCCCGGAATGCTTATGGGTGCTTTGCGTGTGAATGTGCCGACAATCTTTGTGAGTGGTGGTCCAATGAAAGCCGGGAAGCTAGAGGACGGCACAATACTAGATTTAAACTCTGCCTTTGAAGCGGTGGGTGCGTTTAGCGAGGGCAAGATTAGTGAAAAAAGACTACACGCAATAGAATGCAATGCGTGTCCGGGGGGTGGGAGTTGTAGCGGAATGTTTACTGCAAACTCTATGAATACACTTTGTGAGGCTATGGGCGTGGCATTGCCCGGAAATGGGACGATTCTAGCCCTTAGCAAGGAGCGCGAGGAGCTTTTACGCAAAGCAGCGCGTAGAATCGTAGAGATTGCGCTTGATGAGGAGAAAAGTGAAAAGTTTAGATTCCGCAATATTTTGAATCAAAAAGCCGTGCATAACGCCTTTGTCGTGGATATGGCAATGGGTGGCAGCACGAATACAATCTTGCATATGCTCGCAATCGCCAAAGAAGCGGAGGTGGATTTTAACCTAGATTCTATCAATGCGATTGCTTCGCAAGTGGCACATATTGCTAAAATCGCCCC
>JALEPE010000061.1 GCA_022766795.1 Helicobacter sp. | reverse complement strand
TTTTTTAAAATTTCGCGATTCCGCTCTCGCTTAAGTTCGTAAAGATTTTGAATGCTCGTTGTTGCACCTAAAGCTAGATTATAAAATTCTAAAAAAGCCCCCCCCCCGCAGAAGTAGTGGAATCTCTAGTGATAGAATTTTTAGTAAATTTGTTAGCAAAATTTTGATTGAGTTTTGTGTTGTGTGCTTCTATGGCTTCTTTTAAGCCTAATTGTAATCCATTTTGTCGCACAGAATTACTGCCGCCTAATAAAATAATGGATTGATTTTGCATTGCGATTCCTTAAATCTAACTTAAATCTAAATAAATGCGCCGCACAAAAAGGGCGCAGGGATTGAATTTAGATTCTAATTAGATTTTAAAAGGATTTTCAACAACCTTTTTTCTATCTACAATGTAGGGGATTAATGCCATATGTCTTGCACGCTTAATTGCAACCTCAACACGTTCTTGCCATTTTTTAGAATTTCCTGTCAAACGGCGTGGCATAATTTTATAACGCTCTGAAAGAGAATGCTTAAGCATATCTACATCTTTGTAATCAATAAATTCAATTTTTGCCTCTGTGTAACGGCAATATCGTTTAGAGTATCTTTTTTTCTCTGCCATAATGTTCCTTTAAAATGGTATGTCTTCATCGTTAATATCAATGACTGGAATCTCATCTTCTTTTGGTGATTTTGGCTGCATTTTAGATTGTGGCTGCTGGTAACTATTACTTTGCGGATTCTCTCTTGACTGATAATTTCCACTAAAATTCGTATTTTGCGCACCTGCATTATAATCCCCATAACCATCATCGCTATTGGGGTTATAACCGCCATAATTTCCGCCTTGGCTTCCACCATAATTTCCGTCATTTCTTGAGCCTAACATTTGCATACTTTCTGCCGTAATGCTGTGTTTGCTCCTTTTTTGTCCAGTATTATCCGTCCAACTTTCTAGCACCAAACGTCCTTCTATCAACACTTGCGAACCGCGTCTTAAATATTGATTCGCCACTTCAGCGGTGCGTCCAAATAAATTCACATCTACAAAACACACTTCCTCACCACTGCTTCCGTCTTGTTTCTTGTAGCGACGATTTGTAGCAAGTCCGATTTTTGCTAATGCGCTTCCATTTGGCAAATAACGCAACTCAACATCACGCGTTAAATTTCCTACTAAAATGACCTTATTAAACATTTGTGCCTTCCTAATTTAGTGCCTATTGCGCTTGTGCTTCTTGCTCCGCACCTTTATTTTCTGTCTCTTTTAGAGGAGTAGCTTTTTTATTATTAATTGCACGATCAACCAATGTTTCCCACGCTTTTTGCTCTTTTTTGCTTTCGTATTTAATCACGATAAAGCGTAAAACTTCCTCATTAATGCGATACAAACGTTCAAGCTCTAAAACCAGCTTTGGCTCGGCTTTGAAATAGATTACAAAATAATATCCACGCTTGTTTTTCTTAATTTCATAAGCGAGATTCCGCATACCCATATCTAAAGTCGCGTTGATTTCTCCGCCATTATTAAGAATCGCAGCCTTATAAAAATCAATTTGCTGTGTGATTTCTTCTTGTGTCAAAGTGGGCTTAACCACAAACATCGTTTCATAAAAACGCATATATTCTCCTTATGGATTTTGCCCTTTTGTATGCAAAAGAGCAAGGATTGATAGGTTTTTTACAATTTTTACAAATGTAAAGGGCGAGATTCTATCTTAAAATTGCTTGAATTTTTATTAAAGTGCTTAAAAATCTATTACCACGATTTTCACCTTTTAACAATGCCTTATGCCAAGTGTTCAAAACCTCAAATATCGCTTCATACTGCGATTCTTTAATGCTAAGCGCGAAATACTTTTTTTGGTCTAAAACCGCCTTTGGCGGGTTGTATCCTAGCGCGTCTGTTAAATTTGCTTCGCCATAAAGTTTAATATGGCTTGTTAGCAAAAATAGCACAAAAAAATATTTTTGCACCGCCCTTACAATCTGACTTTCTTCAAAGCCTTGTTCCATAAACTGCTGGAATTTCTCAAAATAAGGCTTTTTTGAAAGCAACAATTCTAAAATTGTATCAAGTTCCACACTGCCTAAACCATAGCCCACATTATCCACAATTTGTGCGGTAATTTCCTGCGTAAAAATACTAAATTTACGCAATTCTGCAATACTTAACCCCAAATCAAGATTCTGTTGTTCAAAAATTCTATGCAATAAAAAATCTGGAATCTTAATATTTAATATATTTGCATATTCCCTTAGAATCTGCATTGCTTCACCTAAATTGGGTGCAAAAAAGCGCGTTTCAAACACGCCATCTTTTGCGAGCTTCGCCCCAAAGCTCCCTACCATACTTCTCGCATCTGCCATATATTCAGCACTTGTCTTATTTTCTGCTTGGTAAAATTCTATGATTAAGATTCCGCCATCACTTTTAATTACAGATTGAATCAATGTATCAAGCTGCTTTTTTGGAATCTTCTTATCAATTTTTATCCACACTAACGCTGCCCCGCTAAAAAGCGAACCCTGCGTAAAACAACTTAATACGGCTTCAAAATCAAATTCACTAAAATAAAAATTATATTTTTCATTACCTTGTAAAAGCGCAATATTCGCAATTTTCTCCCCATAATGCCCGATTAAAAACATATCGGCACCATAGAGTAGAATCGCACGAATGGAAGTTTTGTTAGCTAGTTTTGTATCTAATTCTTTTTTATACATTATCTACCTTTGCGCTTATGCCGTGGGATATAAGACTTTTTCTTTTTGGTTTTAGCAATGCTTTTTGCCATTTTTCTCGCTTCTAGTCTTGCACTTTCCCTTTGTCTTTTAACCCTTAAATGCGTGCTTGCAAAAATATATTTAGAAATTGCTTCACTTTGCACGCCAAATCGTTCATTGAAACTTTCCACGATTCTGCCATAAACTTTCGCTGTGGCAAGATTAACATCAATAATTTGGATACGCACTTTTTGGTATTTCACACCCACACCTTTCAGACAAACTACGCGCGCACCTTGTAAAGGGGGAGTTGTCAGCATAACTAACTGCGGAGACTTTTCATTAATAATCACTCCCATATAAGCTTGTCCGATTCTTTTAAATAGGAATCGTGCGAATTTTCTATCTTTAAAATCCATTTCAATTTTAGCCACTTCTCGTTCTTTTTGACTTAGAATCTCACAAATCTGTGGCAGCGATTCTAAAGAATCTTGCGTTGTATTAAGTTTAATTTTTGCCTTTAAAATGCGGTGTAAAATTAAATCACTATAACGGCGAATAGGGGAAGTGAAATGGCTGTATTCTTGGAATCCTAAACCAAAATGCCCGATATTATGGCTAGAATACGTGGCTTGCTGCATTGCCCGAATGATGAGTTTATCCACCTCTTGTGCTAGATGTGTGCCTTTTAGCGCAGTTTGAATCATAGCAATAGCGCGATGCAGGGCTTTAGAATCTTTAGGTATTGTTTTAAGATTCCATACACCCAATAATCTAAGCTCTGTAAATAAATCTTGAATACTCTCCGCACGAGGTTCCCCGTGTGTGCGGTAAATTCCTAGTTTTAATTGCATATCATTTTGTGTTGTCTTGGCACTTTGAAGTTTTGCGCTTTGAATATTTGCTAGAAGCATACATTCCTCAACCATTTGGTGGCTTAAAGTTTGGGATTCTATTTTTAAATCTTTTAATTCTAAGTTGTTATCTAACTCCATTACACTCTCATCACCTGCAAAATCAAATCCTAACTTTAAACGCTTTTGTCTAAGTTTCTGGGCTAAAGTGTTTAAAGCAAATAACATTTTTTTTACAACTGGTTTGATTGCTTTATTTTGCCCACTTTCTAACAATGTATCCACCATTGCATAGCTTAATTTTTGACGCACCTTTATCACCGCTTCAAATAGCTCACTATGCAAAACTGCATTTGTGCGTTTATGCAAGCGAATTTTCCAAACCATTGCAAGACGTAGATTTCCTTCGCTTAGTGAGCAAAGATTCTCACTTAAAACACGGGGCAACATTGGGATACTTTTGTGTGGGAAGTAAATGCTAAACCCACGATTCCGTGCTTCTAAATCTAATGCGGATTCATTTGGAACATAATAACTCACATCTGCAATAGCAACAAAAAGCGTAGAATTTTCACTATCAAAGCAAATTGCGTCATCGTGATCTTTCGCACCCACTGGATCAATCGCACAAAAAGGTAAATGCGTGCAATCTACGCGTTCCTTAAAATCTCTTAAACGCACATTTTGAAAATTATCCGCTTCTAACTGCGCTTGTATAGAAAAATCCTCCGTGCGATTCTGTAAAGAAAGCACAATGCGCTCATCAATGCTAGGATCATCTATTGCACCTAGAACCTCTAAAATTTCACCATTTCTAGGATTTAATTTTAAAATCGTATTCGCAGGAAGTGTTTTTAAAGATTTTTGGGAAGCCTTAATTTTATAAGGAATCTCATTGGGAATCGAAATTGCCATACAATCTAATTTATATTTTTCTAAATAACATAATATGCTTATTTCTTTAGATTCTAAAATTTGTAATACTTTTGCAAAGGTGCGCGTGGCATTTTGCCTTTTAATTGCTTTTGCTAAAACAATATCACCCTTTTGCGCACCTTTTAAAAGATTTTTTTCCACAAGCCAATCTTGCATCTTACCGCGTGGAAGCGGAATCACAAATCCATACCCTTCACGCGCTAATTCTACTTTACCAATGCAAAAAGATTTTTTTAGTATATAGCGATTTTTACGCACTTCTAAGACATTTTGAGAAAGTAGAGATTCTAATATTTTTTTAAAAGAACTTGCTAATTTAAAATCTAGCGGAATCCCTCCTTTTAACAAATTTAAAAATTCAATCATTGCACTACATCGTCATTTTGTAAAGAATCACTAAACAAAAATTGATGTTCCTGTGGTAAAGCTTCAAAAAGCCCAAAAGCTAAAGCGCGAATCTCCCAAAGCGCATTGTTAGAACTTCTTAGACGTAAGAAATTTTGCAGACTTCTTGCATTAATACTCCAAGTAAGTTCTGTTTTATACGATTCTGGCATAGCAAATTTAGCTAAATCGTTGCCAATATTGGATACAAGTAGTTTTCTTAGGTTTTCTAACGCCAAGATGGAAGCCTCATTCACCGCTTGATTGCTCGTAAAAACCAAAAAATGCTTCGCCCTTTCCATATTATCCACACAAAAAGGCAAGAAAGATTCCTCCTCTTTTAATTCCTTTAGTGTATAGCGGGTGGATTTCACGCTTAAAGAGGCGATTCTATGACGCGCTAACTCCTGCAAACACGCGCGGCTAATGCCTTGAATATAAAAAGTATAATACAAATGTTCCAAAGTGGAAGCGTGTTTGAGTTTATTGCCCACACGATGAATCAGCTCTTTGTCTTTTTCGCCACCCTCATCGCCTTTTTCAAAACTCTGCCAACAAGTGCGAATCGCGTGTGCGCAGGTTTTTAAGTCTGTGTAATTTAAAAGTGTAATTTGCATTGGTGATTCCTTAATTCAATTTCAATCGCTGTGCGTGTGTGATTGCAATCGCAATCGCATCGGTAATATCTAGCGGTTTGATTTCGCCTTTAATCCCTAAAAGCCGCTTTACCATAAAGGCAACCTGTTCTTTTTGGGCTTTTCCATTGCCTGTTAAAGCCTTTTTGACTTGCAAAGGTGTGTATTCGGCAAAATTTCCCAACTCTTGCAGAATCTTAAGACTCAACGCTCCCCTAAATTGTGCTAATTTTATCACACTTTTTGGATTATAAGCATAAAACATATCCTCAATGGCAACCGCATCAATGGAATGATTTTTTAATACCAAATCAATTCCCTCCACAAACTCTAAAATTTGATGTTGTAAGATTCTTTCTTTAATCTTAATGAGTCCTGCTTCAACCAAAGAAATTGTATTTTTTTCTAATTGAATCACAGCATAGCCGCAATTTCTACTTCCCGGGTCAATTCCTAGAATATTCATACCATTCCTAACAAAATTTTTGCGATTCTACTAAAATTACTTTTAAAATTTATAATTTTTAAAATGGAATCGCGTTAGAATTGCACAAGTTATTCACAAGTTATTCACAAGTTATTCACACCTGTGAATAACTCTATAAGGAACAATCATTGCATTCCATTCTTTTGCAACTCAAAAATGAATTAACACCCTTTGAATTTGATAATTATATCAGTCAATTATCCTATAATGAAAAATATTCACGTAATGATAGAATCGTGCTAAATGCACCAAACATCTTTATTGCAAGTTGGATAAAAACAAAATATGCAGACAAAATTGCTCATCTTTTTGAAACCCATAATGGAATCAAACCTGAAGTGATTGTTGAAGTGTTTAATCCTAATAAAAAGAAAGATTCTAAACCCAATATCCGCAAGCAAAATAGCGCAGCAAATCTTAATCCCTCCTTTACTTTTGCTTCTTTTATCGTAGGAAATTCCAATACCTTTGCCTTTAATGTCGCAAAAGCTGTGGCGCAAAATCAAGGCACGCACTATAATCCTCTTGTGATTTATGGTAATACAGGGCTTGGTAAAACACATTTACTCAATGCCATTGGAAATGCAAATGCCTTAGTAGGCAAAAATGTGATTTACACTACAAGCGAACAATTTTTAAATGACTTTTTGTTACACATTCGTAATAATACAATGGAGCGATTCCGCGAAAAATATCGGGCTTGTGATTATCTCCTCATTGATGATATACAATTTTTAAGCGGAAAAGACCAAATTCAAGAAGAATTTTTTCACACTTTTAATGAATTAAAAGAAAACAACAAACAAATTGTTCTCACCTCTGACCGCCCACCAAAAGATATGAAAGGCTTAGAAGAGCGTTTAAAAACACGTTTTACTTCCGGACTTTTAGCAGATATTCAACCTCCAGAATTAGAAACTAAAATTAATATTATCCGTGCAAAATGTGAATTAGATGGAATCCATTTAAACGATACTATTATTAATTTCATCGCAGCAAATATTAACGATAATATCCGCGAAATTGAAGGAGTTTTGGTTAAATTAAATTTTTCAATGAATGTAACAAATATCCAAGAAATTAATCTTGAATTTGTAAAAAGCATTCTAACAGAATACATTAAAGAATCTAAAGAAAATGTAGATTTAGAGAGTATCGTAGAAACTGTATCAAAATATTATAATATTAAACCTTCAGATATTAAAGGTAAAAGTCGCTCAAAAATCATTGCAACAGCGCGTAAAATTGTAATTTACTTAGCGCGCACACTCACGCCAAATTCAATGCCCTATCTTGCAAACTTCTTTGGAATGAAAGACCACAGCACAGTAAGTAAAGCAATGAAAAGTATTCAAGACGAAATGCATAAGAATCCAAATTTTCAAACCATTGTAGAAGAAATAAAAAATAAAATAAAATAAAACTTTTAAATACAATAAAAACAAAGTTTTGCTAAAATGTGAAGTTATGTGAATTTAAAAATTCATTTCACGCGCAATAGAACACCCTAAATTCAGAAGTTTATAGTAGTTATTCAACAATTCAACCACCCTACTATTACTTCTAAAATTATAAAAGATAATAAGGAGCTTTTATGAATATTACAATTCCAAATAGTGTTTTGGATAATATCTTTACATCTTTGCAACCCTTCTTAGATAAAAAAGATTCTAGTCAAATTACCTCACACATTTACCTAGAAATAAGAGATGGACAACTTATTTGTAAAGCAACAGATTTTGAAATAGGCTTAAGCGTAACAACAGATGCGTTAAATATCAAAGAAGACGGAATTGCAACAGTAAATGGAAAACAAGTTTTAGATATTATCAAGCGTTTAAAAGAAGGTGATGTCAATCTTTATACTAATAATGAAAACTTACACATTCAACAAAATAAAAGTTCTTTTAAACTTCCAATGTTTAATGCCCAAGAGTTTCCAACGTTTCCAGAATATGAAAATCTAGCAAAATTGGAAATCAACTCTTTAGAACTCATCACTTCAATGAAAAAAATCTTTCCTGTCATTGACAATAACAATCAAAGACGCGAATTAAATGGTGCGCTTTTAGATATTAAAGAATATTCTTACAATTTCATCGCCACAGATACAAAACGACTTGCTATGATTAAATTTGATAAACCTTCTGGTAAAAATCTTTCTCTTATTTTTCCTAAAAGAGCTATTACAGAGATTCAAAAACTATTCTTTGATCAAGTAGAATTATTCTTCAATGAACAAAATATTATTATTAAATCCCAAAATTATGTTTTCTTCTCACAACTCATTAATGGAAAATTCCCAGATTATGAAAAAATTTTACCCAAAGAAATTGCAACGGAATTAGTGATTCCAAAGGCAAAAATTATTGAAGGTATTAAAGTTATTAACTCCGTAACAAACGATGTTAAAATTACTTTTAAATCCAATGAGATTCTATTTGAATCCCTAAGTCAAAATAATTCTGAAGCAAAAACACAAGTGGAAATGGAATTACCTATTACAGAAGAAATTGAAGTGGGTGTTAATTCAAGACATATTTTAGACTTTTTAACACAAATTGACACGGCAGATTTCACTTGGGGGCTTAATGGCAAAAACGCGCCTTTTGTGCTAAAAAGTGAGAATTTCTCCACTGTTGTAATGCCAATTATTATTTAATTTTTAATTATTGACTTTAGGAAATAGAATGGAAGATTTAGAATACACGGGACATAGTATTAAAGTCCTAAAGGGCTTAGAAGCCGTTAGAAAACGTCCGGGAATGTATATCGGAGACACAAATATTAGTGGATTACACCATTTGGTTTATGAAGTGGTGGATAACTGCATTGATGAAGCAATGGCAGGATATTGCACAGAAATTGAAGTGATTTTAACTAAAGAGGGCGGAGCAAAGATTTCAGATAATGGACGCGGAATCCCGGTAGATATTCACCCCACAGAGAACATTTCTGCAGCAACGGTGGCTTTAACCGTGCTTCACGCTGGAGGTAAATTTGACCAAAAGACTTATTCGGGAGGTTTGCACGGAGTAGGTGTATCTGTCGTAAATGCACTCTCAAAAACTCTGCAAATGACAATCTATAAACACAACCAAATCTACCGCCAAGACTTTGCACAAGGGATTCCACAAAATGACTTAGAAATCATTGGAGAAACAAAACGCAATGGAACAACGATTGAATTTATCCCCGATGAAACAATCTTTGAAGTTGTAGAATTTGACAGAGAAATTTTAAAGAAAAGATTTAAAGAACTTGCCTATTTGAATCGCCAAATTACGATTCATTTTATAGATGAACGCAATGATTTTAACGAAACTTATCATTTTGAGGGTGGTTTATCGCAATTTATTAATGATATTAACAAAAAACCTTTCATTTCTCCTATTATCGGTTTTGAAGGTAAAGATGAAAATGTAGAAGTAGAAGTGGCTTTAGCCTATAATGAGGGTTTTGATGAAAAAGTGCTAAGCTTTGTTAATAATATTCATACAACAGATGGCGGAACGCACGAAGCAGGGTTTAGAATGGGATTAACCCGAGCAATCATTAATTATATTGATGAAAATGCTAATGCGCGCGAAAAAGATTCTAAAGTAACAGGAGATGATTTAAGAGAGGGACTTGTTGCAATCATTTCTGTAAGAGTAATTGACCCGCAATTTGTAGGACAAACTAAAGGTAAGCTTGGAAGCTCTTTTGTGCGCCCAATCGTGCAAAAACTTAGTTTTGAAAAAATTGCTAAATTCTTTGAAGAAAATCCCAATGAAGCCAAAGTTATTATGCAAAAAGCACTTCTTGCTGCACGCGGTAGAGAAGCGGCAAAAAAGGCAAGAGAACTTACACGCAAAAAGGAATCCTTTAGCGTTGGCACACTTCCGGGTAAATTAGCCGATTGTCAAAGCAAAGATCCAAGCATTAGTGAGCTTTATTTGGTGGAGGGAGATTCCGCAGGAGGTTCGGCTAAACAAGGGCGTGATAGAGTGTATCAAGCAATTTTACCTTTAAGAGGAAAAATTTTGAATGTAGAAAAAAGTCGCTTGGATAAGATTCTAAAAAGTGAGGAGATTAAAAACCTTATCACCGCACTAGGTTGTGGAATCGGAGAGGAATTTGACATTACAAAAGCAAGATATAATAAAATTATTATTATGACCGATGCTGATGTAGATGGTAGCCATATTCAAACGCTTTTAATGACTTTCTTTTTTCGCTATTTAAAAGGAATTATTGAGGCAGGATATTTGTATATCGCCCAACCGCCGCTTTATCGTTTCAAAAAGGGCAAAAAAGAAATTTATCTCAAAGATGAAAAGGCTCTAAGTGAATATTTGATTGAAAATGGGATTGAAAATTTTGAATTTAGCGGAATCGGAAATAAAGATTTAGTGGAATTTTTCAAGATTGTTGCCCATTATCGCTCCACTTTGCAGAATCTTAAAAAACGATTCGCTTTGATTGAAATTGTTAAATATCTCATTGAAAATCCTGATATGATAGGTTTAGATAATAATGCGCTTTGTAAGAGGATTAAAGAGAGAATCGCAGAGCTTGGGTTTAATATTCTAAGTGAAAATACCAATGAGGAAAAAATCCACTTGTATGTGCAGACAGACGCGGGATTGGTGGATCTTAAAATTGATGACGAGCTTTTCACACACCCGCTTTTTGAAGAAGCACATTTTGTTTTTAATAAACTTAAAGAATTTAATTTAGAATTCTTAAATGGTAAAGACGCGGTGAGTATGCTAGAAGAAATAGAAGAGAGTAGCAAAAAAGGCGCGTATATCCAAAGATATAAAGGTTTAGGAGAGATGAATCCCGAGCAACTATGGGAAACAACGATGACACCAGAAAATAGACGTTTGATTCGTGTAGAGATTGCAGATGAGACAGAAGCAAGTGATGTTTTTGCACTCTTTATGGGTGATGAGGTAGAACCGCGCAGGGAGTATATCCAAGCCCACGCAAAAGATGTAAAACACTTAGATGTTTAAGGTGGGTTGAATGTATCTAATAGCAGGAATCCTTGATTTTTTTACAAGTTTAAATGGAATCTTTTACACTCTTGCGTATTTGGTAGGTGGAATCCCTTTTGGGCTTTTGTATGGGAAATATCTTGGTGGAGTGGATATTCGTCAAGT
>JALEPE010000060.1 GCA_022766795.1 Helicobacter sp. | reverse complement strand
TTAAAGGAAGTGCGATTCTACTTTAGCGACTTCATCAACAATAAAAATGACGACTTTAGGATTATTCCAAGTAATACCGCCACACCTAGCTATGATATTACATTGCACATTGAGGGCTTGTTTGATACACACAATACGTCCTTAGAACAAAGTTATGTAATTCCTATTATGACATTTAATCCACCCTATACACAAAATTTTGATGGACTAATTTTGAAACTTTTAGAGGAATAAATGCTTAATCCCTACATTGACACTTACCGCGATTCAAAACGTATCCAAGAAGCTTTCAATGCAATCCACACGCTTAGCAAACAACTTAAAATGCCTTTAAAAATTATGGAAGTTTGCGGCGGACATACGCATACAATAATGAAATATGCCCTACCCCAACTCCTGCCTAGCAACATTACTTTTACGCACGGACCGGGCTGCCCTGTGTGCGTAATGCCAAAACATCGTATTGATTGCGCCTATAAAATTGCTAAGCAAAGTGATGTTATTTTGGTTACATTAGGGGATATGATTAAGGTTCCCGGAAGCTATGGAAGCCTACAAAACGCAAGAGCAGAAGGACTTGATGTGCGTTTTGTGTATTCCCCACTTGATGTTTTAAAAATCGCACAAGAGAATCCCACAAAGCGCGTGGTATATTTTGCGATTGGATTTGAAACAACTGCACCAATGAGTGCTGCTTTATTAGAACGTGCGATTGCAAATGGGTTGGATAATGTGTTAATCCATTGCAATCACGTGCTTGTCCCACCACCACTTTTCAATATTTTGAGTGATAGAGATTGCCAAATTAATGCACTTTTAGCACCCTCTCACGTTAGCGTTATCACAGGCGCAAATATCTATAAACCTTTGTTGGAACACTTTAAGATTCCTATTGTTGTCTGCGGTTTTGAGCCCCTAGATGTTGCAGAAAGTCTGCTAAGCATTCTCAAGCAAGCCATTAATGCTACGCCAAAGATAGAGATTCAATATGCACGTTTGGTTACACCACAAGGCAATACTAAAGCACAGCAAATGGTTCAAAAATATTTTTGCTTAGAAGATAGCTTTGAATGGCGCGGACTTGGTGTGATTCCACATTCCTCTTTGCGTCTTAAGAACGAGTTTAGCACATTTGATGCAGGAATTGTTTTTAAAGAATTTTTAGGTGGAATCGCGAAAGAGGAGCATAAAAATTGCCTATGTGGAGAAATCCTAAAGGGTAAAAATTTGCCTACGGATTGCAAACTCTTTGGTAAAGCCTGCACACCAAAAAATCCACTTGGAAGCTGTATGGTAAGCAGCGAAGGTGCGTGCGCTGCATACTATAAATACCAAGGCGTTTAATGGAGTCTAACGCATTTTTACAAGAAGTGGCACAAAATTATTTACAATATTTAACTGCTTCCGATAAAGGGATTGAAAAAATCAAAATTCGCCATATTGAGAAAAATATGTTTGGATTGCAACTACAGCTAGACACAAAGCTAAAAAGTGTGGAATCGCTAGCTTTACGCACTGCTTTTGGGGAATTTTTACTCAATGATAGTGCAAAGAATATTAATATTGCGGCTTATGATGAGAAAACTAGAACATTATATTTAAATATAGAATCTGAACTTTGCGATTCTTTATTTGCGCATAAGGATTCCATAGAATTAGTCTCCGATTTACGCTTCTTGGTGCAAAATGTGATTGACTTTTACGCACAGGATATACCGCTCGCATTGCCCACTACCACACCCACGCTCCACCCAAATATTGATGATTTAAGAGAATCACAACCTCCCCCACACAAAGAGCAGCTAGAGGCATTGCACGGAATATTTACAAGCCCATTTTGCTACATTTGGGGTGTTGCAGGTAGTGGCAAAACTAAGGTTGTGCTTCTTCACGCCCTTGCGTTTTATCTAAAAGCAGGCAAGAAAGTTGCGATTCTTGCCCCTACCAATAATGCCCTAGAGCAATGCTTATCCACACTGATTATCAGCCTAAATGATATTGGAATCGCAACCCATACCATTATTAGACTTGGTGTGCCTACGCAAAGTTTTGCAGAAAGATTTCCGCTAAATTGTGATGCACTTGCACTTAAAAAAGGCATAGAAGCAAAACGATCGCTTGCAAAAGCACAAATTGTAGCAATGACTTTGGATACATTTCTGCACCGCGATGATGCACAAGACATAGATTTTCAACATTTTTTTGTCGATGAAGCCGCCTTTGCACCCCTAATTAAAGTCTTGCCCCTATGCGCTTTTAACAAACCTCTAACACTGCTAGGCGACCATAAGCAACTTCAACCCATCTCCACACTTAGCACACAAGATTCCAAAGCCATACAATGGAAGCCGTCCTTATTTTGGAAGTATTCCGCACTTTTTGTAGAGGCGTTTTTTACATCTAATCTCAACTTTAACGATTCCAATCATTGCATAACACCTAAAATCTCGCATTGTTTCACATTGACACAAACTTACCGCTATGGCGATAATTTGGCTAAATTGCTCAACCGCTATATTTACAAAAATAACCTACAAGGACGCAATGCACACACGCACTTATATTATTTGGATATTGCACAACTTCCTAAAAATCTTACCCACAATACAGAATCACACACTGCATTAAAAGAGCGCACAAGCTATAAGGAAGCTAAGCTTTGCACACTTCTAGCAGAAGATTTTATTGCTAAACACTTAGATTTT
Source organism: Helicobacter sp. (assembly GCA_022766795.1). GTDB lineage: Bacteria > Campylobacterota > Campylobacteria > Campylobacterales > Helicobacteraceae > Helicobacter_D. Next base: position 24,450 of record JALEPE010000060.1, on the reverse strand, counting down.
GCAATTCTTACACCTTTTGTGAATCAAAGACAACTGATTTTAAAGCTAATGCCCTCACTATTTACTAAAGATTGCGTCTTTACAATCCATTCATCGCAGGGACAAGAGTTTGATTATGTCATATTTTCGCCCGTTATTTTGCATTATTATCTTAATGATTCCAATAACCCAAACGCGCTTTTTGCGCTTAATGTTGCACTATCGCGCGCAAGAATTGGAATTATCATCGTATGTGACAGAACATATTGGCTAAACCAAAATAGACAATTCTTAGGCGATTTGATGCGAATTGCGCAGCCTTTTTGCGATTTTTTTTAATGACATAATCATACAAGTTATTTTTTACAACAATCCTTTTTGGAATCTCCACACTGGCATTTTCCTCTAGGATAAAGCCTATAAACAAAATAAAACAGCGCACTTGCAAAAATTACACCCAATATTAAAGATTCCATCAAAATTCTCCTATTAGAAACTATAAACAATTTCTACTTTAAATTGGTTTCTATCCTCTAAATCCGTTTCTGGAGAAGCATAAGGTCCCCCGTCTCTTTCAGTTTTTAAGAAAGCATAATAAGTAAAAATTTCCAAATTTTCATTATACTGCCAAGTGATATTAGGAGTAATTTCATAAAAATCAATATTCCTTGTTGTATTTGTTGCAATATCTGTAACCTTATTTTTTCCATTAACATAGTCAATTCCGACACTTAAATTCTCAAGCAAACCATAAGATAAGGACGCATAAAATACATCTAAATCCTTTTTGGTATTTTTATCAATCGTACCTAAAAGCGCAGAAAAGCTCACTTCTGTGGCGTCCCAATTATCAAACCACACTGCACCCACCTTTTGTAATGCGCCCTCATCATCTAAAGAGACGGCGAAGTTATCTTTAGTGTTGGTGATATATCCTACATTAAAGGCAAGTGGAATCTGTAAATTTTCAAAATCCACACCCGCTTCAACGCTTATAAAATCGCTTTTATCTTCTACTTTGGCAAAAGTAGTGCCATTAATCGCGCTTGATAAACCCGCTACACTCACATCATCAGTCTGCGTATAAACATATTGTCCGCTTAAATGAAAGTAGGTTTGATAAAATCCAAGTTGCCCAAAAAACGCGGAATCTATAATATCCTCTATATTAAAATACCAAATTTGCGCGTCTATGTTTCCAAATCCAAGATCCCAATTTCCCAGTGCTGCAAGGGTATAAAGTGGCTTTGCAACACTTGTCTCCTCTGGCAAACTATCGTTTAAATCATCCAACGCCCAAGAATCAAATGCACCGGCGACAAGACTAATATTTGGTAAATCACTATTGATAACCAAAACTCCTGTGCCTCTATCCTCTCCGCCGTCATTTAAAGGCGTATTTAGGCGCATTTTACCCAGTGTGATATTCGTGCTTGTGGAATCAGGAGTGATGATGGCATTAAAGGTGCTAACGCCAAAGCTACTATCTTTCCCCGCGCCAAGCCCATAGCCCAAGCCTTCAGTGCCGGGTTTTAAATCTCCATTCTCATCATAAAGTCCTTTGCCGTGATTGGCGTTTTGAGAATTATCATAATAGATTCCAAAATTTAGGGCAACATTATTTTGCACAGGGGTTTTAAACTCCGCTTCTGCGTGCCAAGTATGCTCCACATCACCGCTTTTTTCGCCCTTGCTATTGAATTGAGGATTTTTGAAGCGGTTGTCCTCGTATTCATAGCGCAAAAATCCGCTAACCTCCACGCCCTTAATTGCCTCCTCCAAACTCTGTGCATTTGCACTCACTGCTAGAGCAAAAGCTCCTGCTAGACTTAAACTTTGTTTTATAAAGTTCATAAAAACTCCTTTTGTTAAATTTAAATTCAAGGTGATTAAAAATGAGACAGAATCTTATTATTAATACACTTAAATAAAAATAAGATTGATTTTTATTTATAAATTTAAAAGATTCCAATGTAGGGTTTAATTTTTGCAAGATTTTACATTGCGTTTTTAATTTTCTGTCATTGCTAGAGATTCGTTAGAATCTCGTGGTAATCTATAATCCAAATTTTAAAGAAGTCTTTACAATGGAATCTCACTGCTAAAATTTTGTTTATAAAAATTTCATTATTTTTTAAATGTGGAATTGTAACATTTGCTTTATATTTAGATTATAGATTGCTTTGGCGTTGTCTCGCAAGGACGGAGGGTGGGTGCAAGGACAAGCGGAAAACTTGCTTACCCACAATAGTAAGGTTTGCCTTACCGAATCTTGTGCGCCACAAATTTAGAGAGATTATCCAAAATCTCCCCTCCCTTGCGGAATCCCAATGCACAAGCCTCATAAGCATAAAAAACATTAGGTTGATAAAGGATTCCATTGTGATGGTTTTGTGCCGCAAAAGCCTGATAAATTTCGGGATAATTCGCATACTCCCCACCATTGCTATGGAGGACATTACCTTGCGCGTCTAAAATGCTGATATTCTCTCCCTCTCTCCCAAAGGCGTGTTTTTTTACCTGTTTTTGATGCAGTGGCTCATAGGAGGTTTCAAGCAATAAAGGGTGATTAGGGAATAAATCCCAAAGAATCTTTAGCATGCGTTTGCTTTGGAACATCAAAGTATAAGCAGGATTCAAAAAGATTGTGTTTTTGTTTGCAATCATTGCAGTGATGAGTTGTGCTAACTCCGGCTCATCTATGGCAATACTCTCCCACGGAATCAGCTTAAACCAAAACTCATAGTTGATTCCTCCAAAGCTCAAGCCTTCTGTTTCGTTCAAGATTGCCTCGTGGGCGTAACAGAAATTTGTCTCAAATCCCGCTTCCCTTGCAATCACTTCTAGCAATTTCACGGTGCGCTCCTCCTCCTCGCTACCTTGAATGCTAGAGAATAGAATCTTCCAACCTTCATAAATTGCGTTAAAGTTAGAAATATCCTCTCCTAATGTAATCATTCGCTTAAAATTATCCCCTAGTGCTTCATAGAGATTATTAAACTGCAAGGATTCGCTAAATCCATTTTTTTTCAAGAGTGCCCATTGGATAATTGCGCTTTCATACACCATTGTAGGTGTGTCTGCATTAAACTCTAGCAATTTAATAGGATTGCCGTCCAATCCACCGGCTAAATCAAAGCGTCCATATAAATGCCAATGCACTTCTTCTTCCCAGCTTTGCACAATCGCTTCTACGAGATTAAAAGGAATCCCAAGCTCAAAAAACAAATCATTGTCTATGACATACTGCCCCGCTTCTGCATACATATCATAAAGTTCGTTTGCAGCGTCATAGAATCCTTGCGCCTCCTCTTCGCTAATCTCAATAATCTCATCACTGACATAGGGCGTATTGTCAATATCTGTGTGCCAATTAAGCCCTAAATTCTCTAAATCTGCATTCGTAAGAGGTTGTGCCTTTAAAATCTGCATTTTTAACCTCCATAACTTGAAGTAGTGCCTGAAGTGCTAGGGCGATTCTGTGTAGAACCTGTATTGTTTGGTGAATAAAAGCCGCTGCGCCCTGCCGCTGCGCCCGTTCTTGCACCTGCCGCATTTTGCTTAAAGGAGTTTTGGGAACGTTCATAAGCTTGTGGAGTTTTATAACTTGTGCGTTGCTGTGCCTGATAGTTTTGGTTGTTAAAGAGTTTGCTTCCAATCCAGCTTCCAAGAATTGCACCCGCAGCACTTGCTAAAATCGTCTCTCCAAGCGATAAACCCGCACCAGTTGGATTTGTAAGTTGGGAAGTCCCTGCTTCTATTTTTTTATTTTCCTCCGCAATAATTTTATCAATTTCCTCTTGACTTAGGATTCTCTCCTCCCCATTTTCGCGTAAAATGACGCGCGTTTGCGCACTTGGCACTTCATCTAAAATCTTATAGCTTCCATCGGGTTGTTGTTCAATCGTAACGGTCGCACCATTTTTGATTGCCTCTGTGATTCCACTATTTGTATCTTGCTTATTAGAATCTCCACAGCCTGTAATGAGTAAAATTGCGGCAAGCCCCAAGCCACTTTTACTAAAAGCACCTACAATTTTAGGGTCAGAGATTTTTTTGAGATACTTTTTCATTTTACACTCCTTCAGTAAAAATCGGTGCATTATAACAAAATAAATTTTAAAAGTTAATGGAATCTTTTAAGAAGTGCATTGTTGATAGATTGCCACGAGATTCTAGCAAATCTCTCGCAATGACAGAGTGGTTAGCTTTAAGTTCATTCCACAATATAGATTTACAAGTGTGAGCGTAGCACCCACCTAAACTTGCACAACTGCTCCGCAATATGCGCTACAAAAAGTTTTCAAATTTTCCTGCAATGTTAAAATCATACAATATCATTACTATAAAAAGCTCTGTTTTTTAGGATTTTTTGGGATTTTAAAAATGAATGACGCATACCTTAGAATTTCAACATTTTTTCTTGTATTTTTAGCTAAAATTTTAAGATTTTATTTTAGGTTTTAGAAGTGGTTGCTATGTGGTATTATTTGCTTGATAATTTATATGGCAAAGCTTCGCATTATTTTTAATGAATCCTAAAAACACTCATTATTATAAGGAAAAAAATGGAATCTTTAAATCATCTCAATAGCGTCAATGACTTCAACGAAGCAAAGCAAGTGATTCCCGGTGGGGTAAATTCTCCTGTGCGCGCCTTTAAAAGCGTGGGTGGCACTCCGCCTTTTATTGCCAATGGGCGCGGTGCATATCTCATTGATGAGGACGGGAATCGCTACATTGACTTTGTGCAAAGCTGGGGTCCTTTGATTTTCGGGCATTGCGATAAGGAAATAGAGGAAGCCGTTATAGAGGCTGTTAAAAAGGGCTTGAGCTTTGGCGCACCTACGACACTAGAGACCGCACTTGCTAAGGAGGTCATCTCCATTGTGGAGGGAGTGGAGAAAATCCGCTTTGTTTCAAGCGGGACAGAGGCGACAATGAGTGCGATTCGTCTTGCGCGTGCCTTTACACAAAGAGAGGATATTATCAAATTTGAGGGTTGCTATCACGGGCATAGCGATTCTTTGCTAGTCTCTGCAGGAAGTGGAATGGCAACCTTTGGCAATCCTAGCTCACCAGGCGTTCCAAAGGATTTTACCAAACATACATTGGTTGCACAATACAATGACTTAAGCAGTGTGGAATCCTGCATTGCGCTAAGCGAGAAGCAAGGCAGCGGTGTGGCGTGTATTATCATTGAACCCATTGCCGGAAATATGGGGCTTGTGCCAAGCGAGACGGAATTTTTAGAGGGATTAAGAAAGCTTTGTGATAAACACGGAATTCTTTTAATATTAGATGAAGTGATGAGCGGTTTTCGGGCGAGTTTATGCGGTTCGCAGAGGTTTTACTCTGTGCGGGGCGATTTAGTAACTTTTGGTAAAGTCATTGGGGGCGGAATGCCAGTGGGCGCATTTGGCGGGAGAGCGGAAATTATGGACTTGCTTTCACCCAAAGGTGCAGTTTATCAAGCCGGAACTCTAAGCGGGAATCCCGTTGCAATGCGTGCGGGGCTTGTTTCACTGCGCAAATTAAAAGAGGATTCTAAAATCTATGAGAAACTAGAGGGCTTAGGCTTGAAACTTATGGGAGGGCTAGAAAAAATTTGTGCAGAGTTTGGAATCCCACTACAAACTTGTGTGCGCGGAAGTATGTTTGGATTTTTCTTTAACGCCACACAAGTGAGGAATTTTCAAGACGCACTCCAAAGTGATACAGAAATGTTTGCGCGATTCCATCAAGGAATGCTAAATAAGGGCGTGTATTTTGCTGCTTCGCAGTTTGAGACAGGCTTTATTTGCACTGCAATGGACGAAAACTTAATAGATAATGTATTGGAGAGGGCTGCAGAAGTGCTGCGGGAGATAAAAATTTATGGAAAATAGCAAGGAATCCGCTTCGTCATTACAAGGCGTAAGCGCAGAGGGAGACAAAGTAAGCCACAACCTTGTAGAAAATAACGCTAAAAATGGAATCTCGCAAGAAACGAGCGATAATTCAAAAACCGAAGCGACTTCCTGCGATGAAACAATGCAAAATGCGGAATCCCAAAGCGATTCTAAACCCAAAGAGGAGCCAAAATACAAAGATGCAATGTTGGCGTATTCTAACGCAACACTCGGTATTTCAATGGTTGTTGCAGTGCTGATTGGAGTGGGGATTGGCTATGGGTTAGAATCGCTTTTTGGTGCGCGGTGGCTCTTTTGGCTAGGCGTTGTATGGGGCGTGTGTGCGGCGATTTTAAATGTTTATAAAGCCTACAAGCGGCAAAAAAAGGAGCTAGATGCCCTCGCAAAAGACCCAAAATACGCCTACAATGCACAGAGTGCAAAAGATTTTGATGAGGACGATGATTAGACAAGAATGAAAAAATTATCCTTGTTCTTTGCCTTCATCACACTCGTTTATCTCTGTCTATGGGCGGGTTTTGGCGGGATCTTCGCGCTTAATTTCACTTTTGCGCTTGTTTCTTTCTTACTCATTGTGTTTATTGTGTTTTATCTCCAAAAGCGCAAGATTGATAGCCTAATTCAAAACGCTTCCAAAGAGGAGTTAGAAGCCCTATCAGAGGCATATAAAAGCAAACAAGAAAGATTGGAGGAAGAAGAGGAGGAATTTTTTGCTAAAGATTCTAACTCTACATTAGAGCAAAAAACCACAGAGATTCCACAATCACAAGGGATTCCACTAAAGAAACGCAAATTTTGGCATAACTTTAGCGCAATCAATACAAAAACAGGGGTGAAAATGTTTTTCTTACCCTTGCGCCTTTTTGCGTATGGATTCCTTGTGGTTGGAATCTTGCTTCTTATCAAACAGCAATCCTTTGATGTTTTTGCCTTTTTTAGCGGATTGGTTGTTGCTAATTTGCTGATTCTTGTAATGCTTTTGTTTGCAAGGACAAACTAAAGTTTTAAAATCACAACAAAGATTCTTGCGGAATCTCTAAAGTAGTTCAACACTGTAGGGTTACTACAAAAATTTTATTTTTTGTAATTACGCTTATATCTTTTTAGAAGTTTTTTCTGCCTTTAGAGACTTAATCTCTAAAGCTTCTCAAAGGATTAACGTATGGCTTATTTCTGTTTGCAGTCTCACTTAATACCCTAATTAAAAGTTTAAAAATAAAAATTATTTAGAAAACAACTAAAGAACTTAATGCTTTATGGAATCGTATTTCACAATACGATTCCGCGTTAAAGCCCTATTCTCGCATAAATTTTAGTTTCTATCGTTTAATAAATTTTGAATATAAGCAATGTAGCCATTAAGCATTTGCGGAGCAACATAATGTCTCGCTTGTGTGGGAGTTTCTTTCTTTAGATTTTTAAGTTTTACATCTTTATGCACATACAAAAAGCTATTCTGCCAATACCACCAAGCAATTCTCTCATCACCCCAAAATTTAGGGCGCAGAATATCATAACACACATAACCTCTTGCAAAAAATTTATCTGCCCAATATTGCGGTGGCTGGCAATTTATATGGTGTGTCCCACCCTGAAACGGAATCGCCGCCGAAAACAACACAATATCTCCCAAACTCGTTAGCAAATCAATAAAATTTTCCGCATAAACCATATCAATGTGCTCTGCAACCTCTAAAGACTGCACAAGCGAAAAAGGTTTAATAGAATCTACAAAGCTAATATTGTGGGGGGGGGGCAAAATGTGCAGTGATTTCTTTTAAAATATCTACATAAGAATGTGTAAGATTGACTTCTGCATAAGAGTTAAGCGGAATCTGATAATATCTCCCATCTACGCTATTTCCGTCAATTCCTGCAATCTTGATTGTAGGATTTAAATCCTTCCAAGCCTTTAGCCAAGTGCCAACCCCGCAACCCACATCAATCACACTTTTAAGATCTGTTAAAATATCTTTCAAAAAGGTGAGCATAAAGACTGCAGATTGGTAACTTACCTGTGCTTGCTGTCTATAAAAATCCTCATCATAAAGAGTTTGAATCGTTTTTTTGTCCATTAAATGTTACCTATTTAATCATCAAACGTCTTAGTGCGTCTTCTACTTCCACAGGATTCGACTTGGAAATAAACTCGTTTGCATTTAATGAGCGTGCCATATCTTCGTTACTGCTTCCACTCATCGAGGAATTAACAACAACAGGAATCCTAGAAGTTAGCGGATTTGCTTTAATTTGTCTAATAACTTCAAAGCCACTTGCTTCTGGCATTTCCAAGTCTGTGATGATAATCCCGATTCTTGATATATCCGTGCCTTCTGCAAAGACATAGTCCAACAGCTTTTGCCCATTCACAAAAGATTTATAGCTTACACCAAGTTTATTGAGAATATTTTGCATTGTCTTAATAACACTCGGAGAATCATCTGCCAATAGCACTTCGTGGTCTGTTACAATCTCTTTAATCTTATTCATTTCAACATTTTTCTCATCTTCAATCCACGGGAATACATCTACAAGCATTTTTTCAATATCTACAACTTGCACTAAACGCCCATCAAAATAACGCGTTCTACTCACCAATTTGCTATTTAAGCCGGAATTTCCAATTCCCGCACTCTGTTCAATCTCTGTCCATTTTTTGTTCAAGATTCTATCTGCCTCATAGATTCTAACACCAACCGTCCATTTAGAGAATTCACATATCATAATAACTTCATCCTCGCCCGGCTCGCGTTTGACACCATAACCATCTAAATCTTTTGCTCTATCACTTGCGTCATAATAAAACCACTTGCGTAAATCAATAAGCGGAATCGTAAGCTCACGAATCGTGATTAACCCCTCAATCAACGAGCTGCTATCGTGCGATACAACTGTGATATCACCACGATATTTCACAACTTCGCGGATTTTAAAGACATTGACTGCATACAAATCTTTATCTTTTTCAAGCCTAAAGCACAAAAGTTGCAACTCATTATTTCTATGAAGATTGGTAATTTGATCAACATTTGATAAATTGGACATTCTAAAAACCTTACAATATTGGAAATTGCATAATTATAACATAAAAGTTAATGATTGCTACGAATTTTTAATGGAATCACAAAAAGAAAAGCTAGAATTTATTTTATTTTTGCTACCTTAATGGCTTTACAATTCAAAAACTATAATTATTCTAAATCAAGGAGTACAAATGCGAAGCAAATGGGTGGAATCCCGTAAAAACGATACAATCAAAACGCAATTACACTATGCAAAAAAGGGTGTTATCACACAAGAAATGGAATATGTCGCAAATATTGAACACTTAGATGCAGAAATGGTGCGTAAAGAGATTGCAAAAGGGCGATTAATCTTGCCTGCTAATGTCAATCACACAAATTTAGAACCAATGGGAATTGGAATCGCAACGCGCACAAAAATTAATTCCAATATAGGCAGTTCTGCACTCGCAAGTTCTATTGAAGAGGAAGTGCAAAAAACACTTATCTCCATTAAATATGGTGCGGATACGATTATGGATTTAAGCACTGGAGGCGATTTGGATTCCATAAGGGAGGCAGTGATTCAAAGCTCTAGTGTGCCAATAGGAACGGTGCCGATTTATCAGATTCTACATGATGTTAAAAATGATATTAATGCACTTACCATTGACAAAATGCTAGAAGTAATGGAACGACAGGCAAAACAAGGCGTGAGTTATTTCACAATCCATTGTGGATTCTTGCTAGAACATATGCCAATGTTATCCAAACGCAAAATGGGAATCGTAAGTCGCGGTGGAAGCTTAATGGCTTCTTGGATGTTGCATTACCACAAACAAAATCCATTTTATGAAGCTTTTGACGATATTTTGGATATTTGCCAAAGATACGATGTCTCTTTAAGTCTTGGGGATTCCTTGCGACCGGGTTGCTTAGCGGATTCTAGCGATGAGGCGCAATTAGACGAACTAAGAGTTTTGGGAGAATTAACCAAAAGAGCGTGGGAAAAAGATGTGCAAGTAATGATAGAGGGACCCGGACACACACCAATGAATGAAATTGAGCGCAATGTGGAGTTGCAAAAAGAGCTTTGCTATGAAGCACCTTTTTATGTTTTAGGACCACTTGTTACGGATATTGCTGCGGGTTATGATCATATTGCCTCTGCCATTGGTGCGGCGATTGCTGCTTGGAAAGGTGTTGCAATGCTTTGCTATGTTACCCCCAAAGAACATTTGGGCTTACCCAATGCCAAAGATGTGCGCGAGGGAATCATTGCCTACAAGATTGCAGCACACGCTGCAGATATTGCGCGTGGGCGCACAAATGCAAGAATCAGAGATGACGCAATGAGCAATGCGCGGTATAATTTTGATTGGAATAAGCAATTTGAATTAGCCCTTGACCCAGATAGAGCGCGTGAATATCACGATGAAAGTCTGCCACAAGAGGTATTCAAAGACGCAAAATTCTGCTCAATGTGCGGACCGAAATTTTGTAGTTACAAAATTTCACAAGAAATTGTAGAACAACATCAAATAAAGGAAAATTTATGAATCAAGAACAAGTCATTCAACTTTTAAAAGAAGTCATTTATCCTAATTTTGAAAAGGATATTGTAACCTTTGGATTTGTGAAAGAAACGCTTACGCAAGGTGATTCTGTCGCTGTGCGCATAGAGATTCCGTCTGCTTCTCCAGAAGTTGCACAAACGCTTAGAGATTCTATTACGCAAAAGCTCAATGCGCAAGGTGTTACAAAAATAAACATAGACATTAAACAGCCCAAACCACAGGAACAAAAGCCACAAGGCACAAAAAATCTAGCCCCGCAGATTAAAAACTTCATTATGGTAAGTAGCGGTAAAGGGGGTGTGGGCAAATCTACCACGAGCGTGAATCTCGCGATTGCTCTAGCAATGCAAGGTAAAAAAGTCGCTCTCCTAGACGCCGATATTTATGGTCCGAATGTGCCTAGAATGCTTGGATTAGAAAAAGATAAACCCGAAGTGGATTCCAAGCTTAAAAAGCTTATTCCGCTTCAAGCCTTTGGGATTGAAATGATTTCTATGGGTGTGCTTTATGACGAGGGGCAAAGCTTGATTTGGCGAGGACCTATGATTATCCGCGCGATTGAGCAAATGCTAAGTGATGTCGTGTGGGGGGATTTAGATGTAATGGTAATTGATATGCCTCCGGGAACCGGCGATGCGCAACTTACTCTTGCCCAAAGCGTCCCTGTAACTGCTGGAATCGCAGTTTCTACTCCGCAAAAAGTCGCACTTGATGATGGCGCAAGAGCGTTGGATATGTTTTTGAAGCTTAAGATTCCTGTAGCAGGAATTATAGAGAATATGAGTGGCTTTATTTGTCCGGGTTGCGGAGAGGAATACGATATTTTCGGCAAAGGCACAACCCAAGAGGTTGCTAGAAAATTTAACACAAAAACACTAGCACAGATTCCTATTGAACCTATCGTGCGTGAGGGTGGAGACAATGGAAAACCTATCGTGTATTTTAAACCCGAATCCAAATCGGCAAAAGAATATCTAAAGGCTGCTAAATCTGTATGGGAGTTTATAGAGGAAGTTAATGCTAAAAAACTAGCCGATAACAGCGCGATTCAGCCTGTGGATAACGGCAAGTCTGCTTGTTCTCAGTAACACCTCAAACATTTAGATTCCACTTTCGGAATCTAAGCCCATACGGATTCCACCTTATAATGGCAGGATTCTGTTTTGGCTAAATCACTTACATCGCTACACTTATCTCTTTTTTTATAATTCCTCACAAATTAGCAATTATATCCATTTTGCAACAACTATGATTTATAATTGAATGGTTTGGGATTCGCAAACAACAAACTATCAAAATTCCCCAAATTATCACAATATAATACAGAATCCCTACAATCAGAATCCCTAAAAAGCGCAAAGCGATTTTTATTTGCGTTGCAATAGAGATAATCATACAAGAATCGTAATTTATCTAAAGGATTATCCATTGCATTTAATCGCTCTTCTATCAAAATGGGATTTAAAAATTTATCTTTTTCAAATGTATAAATAAAACTATCTACCGCCGTAATACCTTGCAATGTTTCATAGGCTTGTTCCTTAGTGGAATCCCAATCAAAACTTGTATCTTTGATCCAAAAAATACCCTCCTTAATTTCTTTGCAAGGATAACCCCCATTGATTGTATTAGAAAAGAATATTTTTTCTCCTACAATAACACTTCTTGTGCCAATAATGCTTCCAGAAGCTATAAAAAATTTCTTTAAACCCCCAGCACTCCAGCCTAACCACACGTGGTCGCCAATATAACAACTCTTAGCCTTGGCGATTCTATTGCGATTAGCAATATTATAAATTAAGTGAGAATCGGAATTCCACAGCCAAATATCATTAGAAAATAAACATTCCTTACCAATAATGATATTTCTACCTTCAAAAATACGCATAAACACTTCACCAAAATAATTTCCTCTATCAATATAACAAACAGCACACCCTCCTATACAAATCTGCCCCTTGATATAACTTAAACCATCACCAATAAACACTAAGGCACCACTTCCGCAACACTCAATATTGACTCCATAGCTACTACCAGCAAAAAATACTAAATTATGCCCCCCCCCCCGAAGCTAATTTTCAAATTTTCTTGCCGATTAACATCTCCAATAATAGTATTCCCACGCACATCTTGCAGTATTGGAATCGCAGTTTCCATTATTATCCTTTTATTATTTTTAAAATTTAATCTTATTTTTTAATATAATTCTAATAAATCAAACTCTTTTAATATTGTCTTTTTAGGCATATACGGGGCAGCAAATTCATTTCCTACTTGGTAAATAGGGAGAAATTTAAAATCATTTTGTATGGAATCCTCACCATAAGCATAATAATCTAGCTCTTTTCGCGCTTTTGTTTTTTGATACTCTTTTTGGGTTTTTGTTGTCTTTGGAAGATTTAATGCCACTTTGTGCAAATCTTTACCCCCAAAATATTTTTCTAGCTGTTTTACACGCCACGCAACTTCTTGGTAATATTTCTCTGCTTGAATATTTGCAGTAGGATTCTTTTGCCAGCTATACCCCTTGTTATAGGATTTAATAATATTTTTCCAATTTCCATTATGCTCTTTGTGCCAATACTTTAGCTCCGCAATGGCAATTTGTGCAGCAAAATCATCATTTTCAACCAGCATTGCACCCACCATATTTTGTGTAAATCCATTTTGTTTTAGCTTTGGATAACGATTAATTACGCCCGGTATATAGGCGTGAAAATTCCCTGCACTTGGATCTTGAAAATTCATTTTATATTCACCCGCACACGATTCTTTCCACGCAATTGCAGCAAGCGTCAATCCAAACCCGTTACTTTCTCCTGCCAAATAAGAACGCAATAACACTTCTTTTTGGGCTTGAGAAAACTGCGCTAAAGGGACGCAGGCATTCTTGAAATTCACTTGAGGCAAAGCAACACACGCGCTACATAGCAATAATATGCTTAAAACAATCCTTTGCATAACGACTCCTTATATTTAGAGTTACAGCAAATTTCATTCCTTTTTTAAGTCTTTAATTCTTAATGAAAAAATGGCAATCGCACCTTGTGTATCTTTGCGATTCTCCAATATTATATCTCCCCCCAGCGCATTTGCTGCTTGTTTAGCCAAAAATAATCCAAGCCCTGCTCCACCTTTATGACCAACACGTTTAAAAGGCATACACAAATCATCAATGCTAGAGATTCCACACCCCGTATCTATAACACAAATTTTTAGAATCTCATTTTCCAATACGCTTTCTAGCACAATTTCTTTGCCTTTCTCTGTAAATTTAAAAGCATTTTGCAAAAAATTTCGCACAATCTGTGCTAGTAACGCAGGATTAATAGTAATCATCAAAGGGGTATCTGGAATCTTGTGGTGAAAAATCTTGTTTTCTTTCTGACTTATTAACGTAAAATCACTAGCGATTCCTTTTAGATAGGCATTGACATCAATCGTTTCTATCCCTTTAAGCAACTCACTTTCCAATCTGCCCAAGCTTAAAAGCGTCTTAATAATGCCTTGCATCGTATTAACGCTTTGAATGTTTTCCTCTAACGCTTTAATATACACATCTTTCTCACGCTTTTTTAGCAATACAACTTCACATTTTGTTTTAATTACAGCCAAAGGCGTTTTAAGCTCGTGTGCAATTCCGGCATAAAGTTGCTTTTCTTGACTAAAATAGTCTTGCATATGCTTTAATGCATGATTAAATCCCGAAACTAAAGGTTTAAAAAGATTCGGAATCGCATTTTCATCTAAAGCCCGAATATCTTGAGGCTGTATCTTTAATAACTGCATAGAAAGATCCTGTGTTGTTTGCTGAATCAATTTTGTAAATTGCGTCAAAATTACTAAAAAACACAAGCCCAAAGCGCAATCAAACAGCAAAATAGCCTGCGCAATTTTATGTAAAAACCCTAATTCTTGCGTAATATTCTGTGTAATTTTTAATGTTTTTTGAGACAAAGGCATTAACAAACTATAACAATGATCCTGCTTTTTAAAATATGGTTTAGAAGTCTCAAAATCTAAAATTTGAATTGTGAAAGTAGAATTTTGTTTGACTATAAAATTTTGAATTTGCGATTCTGTATTTTTCGCATTAAACTCTTTTGCAAAATCCGTTAAACGCGCTTCAATCGCTCCATAAGCTGCAAAATACAAAAATAGATACAAACAAAAAGAACATACCGCCAAAGCGGCGATAAAGGAGAGTGAGATTCCTCTTATTATATGCCCTTTGGATAGCAAAATCTATACCCTCTGCGTCTAACCGTCTCAATCGTAGCAATATTAAGAGGCTTATCCATTTTTTGACGAATCTGATTGATTGCCACTTCAATGACATTAGGTGTGACAAGCTCTGGCTCCTCCCAAATAGCATCTAACAACTGCTCTTTTGAAACAATCTGGTCGCGATGGCGCGCAAGGTGTGTTAGCACTTCAAAAGGTTTGCCTTTCAATTCAATCTCTTGCCCTTTATAAGTAATTTTCTCCTCGTCTGGATTAATCACCAAATCCTCAATTTCAATGAGATTCGTCCCACCAAATCGCAAACGCGCTTCAATTCTCGCAACCAATACATTAAAATCAAATGGCTTCGCCAAAAAGTCATCTGCTCCCGCCTTTAATGCTTCCACCTCATCTTTTGCTTCATCTTTTGCAGAAATCACAACAACCGCTGTGCGTGGCGACCTGCTTTTAACTTGATTAATAATTTCAAGCCCATTGCCATCGGGCAACATCCAATCCACAAGCACCAAATCATAATTACGAATGCTAATATAATATTCCCCATCTTTTAAATTTTCTGCGACATCGGTTTGATAGTTAAACTCATTTAAACCCTCTGTAATGGTTTTATTAAGGCTTATCTCATCTTCAATAATCAAGATTCTCATCTCTTTTGTCCTTAGTTGTAAATTTTAAAATTTCGGGATTATACCACAATTTTAGCTATTTTTAAACAAAGTTTTATAAAAAATTAAAAAAATAATAAGGAATTTTTAATAATTGCAAATTTTAGCCACTTAGACAATGTTGCCAAAGCAGTTTTAAACTTTAAGAATTTAGGATTGACACAACAAAATAAAAAAGAAGCGGAATCGCAACCTATAAGTTACGATTCTTTAAAACATCAGCAATAAGAAAAGATAGCTCCACCGCTTGACTTGCATTTAAGCGTGGGTCGCATTGCGTATTGTAATTGCAGCCCAAATTTTCCTCTGTAATAGCCTGCATTCCGCCCACGCATTCGGTTACATCTTCGCCTGTCATCTCCAAATGCACACCCCCCGCATAAGTCCCAACACTTCTATGAATCTCAAAAAATGCTTTCACTTCATTTAAAATACTATCAAACGAACGCGTTTTGTAGCCACTGCTTGCTTTGGTTGTATTGCCGTGCATTGGATCAATACTCCAAACAATCTCTCTTTTCTCGCTTTTTACGGATTCTAGGAGTTTTGGAAGCTTATCTAAAATTACATTCGCACCCATACGCACGATGAGATTCAAACGCCCGGCTTCATTGTGTGGATTAAGAATATCACAAATACCTAAAATATCCTCTCTTGTAGCATTTGGTCCAATCTTGACACCCAAAGGATTGCCCACGCCGCGCAAAAATTCCAAATGCGCACCCTCAAGATTCCGCGTTCTCTCGCCAATCCATAGCATATGCGCGGAGCAGTCATACCAATCACCCGTTAAATGATCCTTGCGTGTTAAAGCTTCCTCATAGTTTAGCAACAAAGCTTCGTGAGAAGTAAAAAACTCTGTTTCGTGGAGAGTGGACGTATTTTCTGCTGTGATTCCGCACGCTTGCATAAAGGCTAAAGCCTGTGTAATCTTACTTGCCATATCAGAAAAACGCTCACTTTGCGCACCATCTACAAAATCAAGATTCCATTTTTGCACTTGATTTAAGTCCGCCAATCCTCCTTGCGCAAATGCGCGGATTAGATTCAATGTCGCGGCAGATTGATGATAGGCTTGTAGGATTCTTTTTGGATCAGCCTCCCTAGCCTCTGCGCTAAACTCCATTCCATTGATAATATCCCCACGATAACTAGGTAGCGTAACCCCGCCAATCGTTTCTGTATCGCTTGAACGCGGCTTAGCAAATTGCCCCGCAAGTCTCCCGACTTTCACAATTGGACAAGCCCCCGCATAGGTTAGGACAACTGCCATTTGCAAAATAACTTTAAATAAATCCCGAATCCTAACAGCATTAAAGTCTGTAAAACTTTCGGCGCAATCGCCCCCTTGAAGCAAAAACGCCTTGCCTTTGGAGACTTTTGCCAAATGCGCTTTAAGGCTTCTTGCCTCTCCCGCAAAAACCAAAGGAGGATATTTACCTAACTGCTTCTCTGCTTCTTCTAACGCACTTAAGTCCTTATAATTGGGTTGCTGTAAAGCGGTTTTAATGCGCCAACTTTTGGGATTCCACTCTTTTATCTGCATAAAAATTCCTAATTTGTTGAAATAAACCGCGCATTGTATCGCACAAAAAATAAAACCACTCTTACCTACTCACCTAAATACACTTGTCTTGGACGCGTGATTCTTGCGTGTGGATTCTTCATATGCTCCATTACTTGTGCGCACCAGCCGGGCATTCTACCAATTACAAACATTGGTGTAAATAAAGGAACAGGAATCTTCAGTGCTGTTAAAATAATTCCGCTATAAAAATCCACATTGGGATAAAGATTTCTTTCTTTGAAATAATCATCACTAAGCGCAACTTCTTCTAGCTTTTCCGCAATCTCACTCAAACGCGCATTCATTTTAATGCCCTTTTTGTTGAGTTCATCTTTTAACGCTTTGATTGCTTTTGCGCGTGGGTCATAACTCTTATAAACACGATGTCCAAAGCCCATTAGCCTAAAAGGATCGCTCTTGTCTTTTGCCTTTGCAACAAACTTATCTACATTTTTTACATCACCGATTTGCTCTAACTGCACCAAAACTTTCTCGTTTGCTCCTCCGTGTGCAGGTCCCCAAAGCGCATTAATCCCAGCAGAGATTGCCGCATAAGGATGTACACCCGTAGATGCAACATTGCGCACTGTGGTTGTAGAGGCATTTTGCCCGTGGTCTGCGTGTAGAGTAAAGATTTTATCTAATGCTTCCACTTCTAAAGGCGTAATCTCTTCCTCGCCCTTTAATGTATATTTTAGTTTCCCGCCCGGATATGCGCGCAACATATAGAGAAAATTCTCTACATAATTACGACTAATATCCGGATAAATGAAAGGCGCACCAATAGAATTGCGATAAGAGAACGCTACCAAAGTTGTAATTTTTGCAATGATTCTACGAGCCATCGTTTGATAATCACCCTCATCTTCCATTTCTTTATGGTCAAAATGAAATGTAGAAAGTGCCGCAACTGCAGAGCTAAGGTTTGCCATAGGGTGTCCGCCATCGGGAAATGCGCTAAAGATATTAATTAAACCCTCGTGCAAAAAACTACGGTGGCGCAATTCCAAATCAAATTCTTTGGATTCCTCCTCATTTTTGGGTGCTTCCCCTGTAATGAGTAACTTTGCAACATCTGTAAATTTATATTTTTCTACAATATCCTCAATTGGGATTCCTTTATAGAGCAACTGACCATTTTTGCCATCAATGTAACTAATCGTGGATACACAACCAGCTGTTGAACCATAGCCGGGATCATAAGAGAAAATATTAGTGCGTTCAAAAAGCTTACTAAAATCTACTGCTTTAGGACCTCTTTTACATTCAATCAAATCAAAATCAAATTTCTCGCCCGTTTCGTTATTGATTAATGTTATAGTTCCCATACTTGACTCCTTAAAAATTAATATATCGGTTTTATTTTAACGCACTTTTTTAAAATAAGTCAAAAAAAATTTAATTTTTCTATAACAATTTGTGTTTAAACAACCATTTTTACACAATATTAATTATAGATAATATCAATTTCTGCACTAGGTTTAAAATCAAATCGGTTTGGATTTATTGTGCCATTTATTACGGCATTTTGAAACAAAATTTCAACTCTATTATCTAAGGTATCGTAAAATACAATGCGTTTTGGGATTCCATTTTCCAAAAACAAATCATATTTTTGCTCTAAAACAACACTTTCATAATGGTTTTGATTTATTTTTGTAGCATTTTTCAAAAGTGAGAGTAAATTCATATTCTCTTGCAAGCGCGTAATAATGGCTTGTTTAAGTTTAGGCTCATACAAAATCATCGTATTGTCTTGGATAAAAATTTCTTTAGGAATCGGAGAGAGATAATTCCAATACGCGCTTGAAGGCGCAAGTGCCTCAATTTTACCTTTATAAACAATAGGCTTTTGATGTTCCTTTTCGCTAGAATAGAGCATTTGTGTAAAATCTGCACTAAAAGATTTCAAAGTTTTCAGAGATTCTGCATTTATTCCCACACTAAACACTAGGATTCCAAACATTATCTTGTGCAGACTTTTCCACATATTATTCTCCAAACCACTACTAAAATTTAAATGTATTAATCTTTTCTTCCATCTCCACAGCTCTATGTTCCAATTCATTAGAAACAGAGGAAACATTGTGCATTTCACCTGCAATACCCTGCAAACTTTGATTGAGAGTTTTATTATTTTCTAGTAGCGTTTGCATATCTTTACTTAATGCTGCAGACTCCTCCATTGTTTCCTCTGCAAGAACGCTAACACTTTGAATCCTATTAGCAACGGACGCAATCGCATCTTGTAAGGTTTGCGATTCCTCTACGATTTGATAGAATCCTTTGGCATTTTGTGTAATTTGTGTATTAACACCATTGATGGATTGCACAATCGTATTGATAATGGCATCAATTTCATTTAAAGAATGCTGTGTGCGTTCCGCAAGCTGCCTAACCTCATCTGCAACCACGGCAAACCCACGCCCATGCTCACCAGCACGCGCTGCTTCAATTGCAGCATTTAAAGCAAGCAAGTTTGTTTGTGCGGCAATATCATCAATTGCATTTAAGATTCCTTTAACATTTTGTGCTTCTTTATCTAGCATCGTTACATTTTGGACCAAATCCTCTTGCAATTCTGCATCTTTTTTAATGCTGCCTGAAAAGTCTGTAATTAGGTTAGAAACCTTATCTAATTCCTCTTTTGCACTTAAAATATCGTGCATTGTAGAATTTGTTTTTTCTAAACTACGCTTTAATGTAATCTCTACTTCCTCACCCGTCGCTTCTGTTTTGCTAGAAAGTTCAAAACCTTCATTGGTTCTAGTCATCACAGAATTTGCACTATTTAGTAGATTTTGCGCTGTTTTAAGATTCTCTTTGCTTTGCGGAGAGAGCTGTGCAAACACCTGTCGAATGGAATCCAAAAACTCATTAAGCACTCCACCAATTACGCCTATTTCATCGGTGCTTTTACCGAGTTTTAATTCTTGATTGATATTTTTTGTTTCTTTTAGCTCCATAAGATATCTACGCATTACACGGATTCTTGATGTTATGCTATTTGCAATTAAATATCCAACAGCTAAAGTAATTAATGCCACAGCACAAGAAATTATTAATACCAGCCAAAAACTAAAAAAGTTTTTGTCCTCAATCTCTTTAATCTGCCAAATCAAATCCTCTGCAAGCTTATCTTCTACTTCCTTTAGGAGATCAATTTTTCTTGTAATGGTATCAAACCAATAAGTTCCTACTACTCCAAATCCTCCGCTCATAAATTTATCTCTAGCAATTTGCCGCATTCTCTCTACTTCAGAGAAACTCTTATCATTTGTTACCTTAAAATACGCATTGTAGTTTTCACTGCTTGCATAACGTTTAAATTCTTCTAAGAATATTCCTTGCGCAACTGTTAATGCCAAAAAGCGATTATAAATCCCCTCTGCAAATCTATCTGCACTAAATGTATTAGATAATACCGCCCTCTCCTGCCCTGCATTTTCTTTAGCTGTGATAAAATTCACATAGGCGATAAGATTCCGTGTAACAACATCGCTTGTGCTAATATTAATAACCTCCACAATAGTTTGAATGCTTTTTGCAATCGTGCCCGTATAATAGCCTAAAATATCGCCCACTTTAACATTTAGAGAATCTACACCGCTACGGATCGCATTAATTTCATCAATATTTTTTAAAGAGACTTGGAGTGCATCATTCACATTTTTTGGATATTCCTCTAATGTAATATTTTGCAAAAATACTTTCAATTCTTTAATTTTCTCATCGCTTAGCTGCCTCTGTTTTTGTAGATTCTCTCCAAAATTTTTCCCCTTAGAACCTAAAAATCCTGCGGAAGTACCTCTCTCTTTTTGTAATTCGTGAATTACAATAGAAATTTTTGTTGCTAAAGTAATACCTTGGTCTAATAATACCGATTCTTGCACCATTCTATAACGTTCTGTAATCAATATCGCAGAAAATATCAACAAGGTAATTAATGGGATAAAAATCAAGCATAACAACTTTACACCAACCCTAAGGTTATTCAGCAATGCCATTTATTCTCCTTTTTTGTTTAAAAACTACGTGCCGTATTGTACCTTTAATTAACTTTAAAAAAATATTACTCTATTGCAATCAACTTCTTTTTATCAATGCTTGGAATCTTTGTGCAAAAAATACAATCCTACCGCGAGCGAAAGAATAGAAATAGCAAAAAATAGCATATCTTGTGATGTTTTCATTCCCATATTCAGCACCTTAGAAAAAAATGCCACAATTAATGCCATCACAATCACTTTTGCTAACTTATCTTTTAGTTGGTCTAATGTGTGGATTTCTAGCACTTTGGATTGACTCTCGTCTTTCACTTCAATTTTAGAAATAAATAATTCATACAACCCAAAGGCAAAAATCAGCAATACCACAGCAATCAAATATAAGTCAATCGCCATAATAATGGAATTTAATAAAATATTGTGAATATCCGCCCCAGCCCCCAATGTATCGACATAATACAAGTAAGTCTGTTTTGCTGCTTTTATAATATCAATGCTTGCTACGATAAAGAGTAAAATTGACCCAACGAGCGATAAAATCACTGCTAAAATAATAAATAGCCGTGCATTCCACATTAATTTTTCAAACAAGATTCTCACAAATGTCCTTAAATTAAAAATTTACGCCATTATAGCCAAATCCAATAGAATTTCAAAGACAACAAATCAAAAGTTATTGTAAATTTAAACACAAATATTTTATCTCCATATACTCATCAATACCATATTTTGAGCCTTCTCTGCCTAAACCGCTATGTTTTATACCGCCAAAAGGCGCAACCTCATTAGAAATCAATCCCGTGTTAATCCCCACCATTCCATATTCTAGTGATTCCGCTACGCGCCATTGCCTTTTATAATCTTGCGTGAAAAAATATGCTGCTAAGCCAAATTCTGTGTTATTTGCCGCTTCTATCGCCTCTTCCTCGCTTTCAAATCTAAAAATTGGTGCTAAAGGTGCAAATGTTTCCTCCCTTGCTACAAGCATATCTGCGCGCACATCACAAATAAGTGTTGGTTCAAAATATGTTCCACCAAGCGAATGCTCCCTACCTCCACTTAGCAACTTTGCCCCTTTTTGCAGCGCGTCTGCAATGTGTTCTTTGACTTTCTCTACGGCAGCTTGATTAATCAGCGGTCCCTGATTAGTCCCCTTATCTAAACCATTCCCAACTTTTAGTGTTTGCATTTTTTGTTTTAGGGCTTCACACAATTGCGCATAGATTCCGCTTTGTGCGTAAATGCGATTCGCGCATACACAAGTTTGTCCACTATTGCGAAATTTTGAAGCCATAATACCCTCTATGGCTTCCTCTAAATTTGCATCATCAAATACGATAAAGGGTGCATTGCCGCCAAGTTCCATACTTAGCTTTTTAATCGTTCTAGCGCATTTGGCATACAACTGCGCACCGACTTTTGTAGAACCCGTAAAGCTTAATTTGCGGATTGCCTCACTCCTGCACAACACATCGCTAATCACGTTAGAATCGCCATTAACAACCACAAACACATCTTTTGGAATGCCGGCTTCTTTAGCTAATAATTCTAGCGCATACGCACTAAGTGGAGTTTGTGAAGCGGATTTTACAAGAATTGCACAACCACTTGCAAGGGCGGGAGCAATTTTGCGCGTAATCATAGCGGAAGGAAAATTCCACGGAGTAATCGCCGCACATACACCAATAGGTTGCTTGATTGCCATAATTTTTTGTGCCTTCGTTTTGGACTCCATTATATCTCCGCAAACTTGCCTAGCTTCCGCTGCAAACCACTTCACAAAAGATGCCGCATACAAAATTTCTCCTAGTGATTCCGCTAAAGGCTTGCCCTGCTCCTTTGTCATAATTTCTGCTAAAGATTCCTTATTCTCCAGTATTAGTGCATAAAAGCGCATTAACTTATCACTCCGCTCTTCTGCTAATGTCTGTGCCCATTGTTTTTGCGCGATTTGTGCCTTTTTTATGATTGTTTCTAGCTCTGCTGCATTTGTTTTCCTAACATAAGCTAAAATCTCATTAGTTGCAGGATTTGTAACTTTTATTGTCTGCTCCGCCTCTACGTGTAAAATATCCTTGTGTGCAAATAAATCCATCTATAATCCTTTATAAAAATTGACATATTATGATACTTTATGATTAACTTTTGATTAAATGCGAATATTTTTTACTTTTTTAAAAAAATAATATAAAATACACACAAAATTTTCATAAAGGAGATTCAATGAGAATTTTGCTTTTAGGTTTAGCAGCATTGCTTTTTTGCGCGTGTTCCGCGACAGACTACACAAATCGTTCGCAAATTATGCTAATGAGCCCACAAGAAGAAATTGCGCTTGGACAGCAAAGCGCAAAAGAGATTCTAAAAAGCTCAAAAATTAGCAATAACAAAACCCAAACAGCGATGATTCAGCGTGTGGGCAAAAAAATAGCTAATGTTGCAAACCGCCCGGATTTTCAATGGGAATTTTATCTTTTAGAAGATAAGCAAGTCAATGCATTTTGTTTGCCCGGCGGAAAAGTATTTGTCTATACAGGCATTATGCCATTGGTGGCAAATGATGATGAGCTAGCCGTTATTCTCTCTCACGAAATTGCACACGCGATTCTACGACACGGCGCAGAGCGAGCAAGTATGCAGCAAGTCCAGCAAATTGGCGGTAACATCTTAGCACAAGTTGTCAATAAAAAATCCCCACAACTCACGGGATTATCCAACCAAGCCTATAATGTAGGGAGCAACCTAGCAGTAATGTTG
Source organism: Helicobacter sp. (assembly GCA_022766795.1). Taxonomy (GTDB): domain Bacteria; phylum Campylobacterota; class Campylobacteria; order Campylobacterales; family Helicobacteraceae; genus Helicobacter_D. Next base: position 736 of record JALEPE010000060.1, on the reverse strand, counting down.
CCTTTTAGCCGTTCTCACGAATTAGAAGCCGATGAGGTTGGCATTGCTTTAATGCAAAAAGCAGGTTATAATCCAGAAGCCGCTATTAGCTTTTGGAAGAAAATGTCTGCACAAAGTAGTAACTCTTCAGACTTTTTCTCTACACACCCCAGTGATGCTAAGCGTGTTGCTGCGATTGAAAAAATCCTAGATGAGGATTCTAAAAAACAATAGTCTTATTGTTGTAAATGAAAATCTTTTCCTCTAAAGCTAAATTCAAAGCTTTAGCAAGGACGATTTTCTCTACATCGCGTCCGCTTTTTTGCATTTCTTTCCAATCCATTGCGTGATTGACTTTTGTAATATCTTGATAAATAATTGGTCCCTCATCTAGGGCGTTATTCACAAAATGTGCAGTTGCACCGATGATTTTTACCCCGCGTTCATAAGCTTGTTTGTAAGGATTTGCCCCGATGAATGCCGGGAGGAAGCTATGGTGGATATTGATAATTTTACCCTCAAACCTTTGAACGAAATTTGGGCTTAGGATTCGCATATATTTTGCAAGAATAATATAATCACTTGGGAATCTTTCTAGCACTTCCAAAACTCTTTCTTCGTGTGCTTCTCGCGTTAGATTCTCGCTTGGGATACAGACAAAAGGCAAATCAAACTTTTGACATAGCGGCTCTAAAAGCGTGTAATTAGACACAACCGCTAAAATATCTGCATTCAATTCCCCGCTATCGTAACGAAT
>JALEPE010000057.1 GCA_022766795.1 Helicobacter sp. | reverse complement strand
TCCACTCCATACCATAAAAGTAGATTTTGATGAAATGCGTGATTTGACGATAGCTTTTCTAAAAAGCGGTGTGGCAAATTGTGATGTGCCACAAGATATGGCGTTTTTTGCTGCACTCTATGGTTACGCAGTGCAAAATGGCATAAGATATGTTTTGACAGGAAGTAACTTTGCTACAGAATCTATTTATCCGTCATCTTGGGGACACGATGCTATGGATTCCATACAATTAAGAGATGTTCATAAGAAGTTTGGTAAAAAACCGCTTGTAACTTTTCCTGTTGTTAGTTTCTTTGATTATTATATTTTGTATCCCAAAATCTATAAAATGGAGGTTTTGCGTCCATTAAATAATATTAAGTATGGCAAGAAAATCGCCATTGACACACTTACGAAAGAATATGGTTGGGAGGGTTATGGCAATAAGCATTGCGAATCCATTTGGACAAAGTTTTTTCAAGAGTATTTTTTGCCCACAAAATTTGGTTACGATAAGAGACGTCCTCATTATTCAAGTATGATTCTAGCAGGGGAGATGAGCAGGGAAGAGGCACTAGAGAAGCTAAAAGAGCCACTTTACACCAAAGAATCCCTAGAAAAAGACCTGCAAATAATTTTAGATAAATTGCAATTAAGCAAAAATGAGTGGGAAGAGATTATGCAAGTCCCTATAAAAAGCTATAAAGATTATAGAAACAATTTAGAATTATTAACAAAAAAGCAAACTTTTGACATATTTTTTGAATAATTTTTGGTAAATCGTTAAAAACCTGCTAAGATTCCTCATTTGCTTTATTAAGCTTATATAAAATCTTAGAGGAAGTGTTGGGGTGAATCCTATTAAAATTGTAACAATTCTAGGGGCTAGACCGCAATTTATCAAAGCGGGTGCATTAAGTCGCAAACTCAAAACAGAAAAAGAGATAGAGGAAGTCCTTGTGCATACAGGACAGCATTATGACAATGCAATGAGTGAAGTTTTCTTTGAGGAGTTGCAACTTCCTAAACCGCAATACAATCTTGGTTTGGGTGGTTTATCTCACGGCGCAATGACAGGGAGAATGATAGAAAAAATAGAGGAGATTTTAAGCCAAGAAAAACCACATTTCACGCTTGTGTATGGCGATACAGATTCTACATTAGCCGGGGCATTAGCAAGCGTGAAGTTGCATATTCCTATTATCCATATTGAAGCAGGTTTAAGAAGCTTTAATCTTGCAATGCCAGAAGAGGTTAATCGCATACTAACGGATAGAATTTCTAAAATTTTATTTGTTCCAACACAAAATGCAATGCAAAATTTAAGAAACGAAGGCTTTTTAAACTTTGATTGCAGAATCGTGCAAAGTGGAGATATTATGCAAGATGTTGCTCTGCATTATGCTAAAATCGCCAAAAAGCCCACTCTTGAGATTCCACATACTTTTGCTCTTTGCACGATTCATCGTGCAGAAAATACGGATTGTATTTATCGGTTGCAAGAAATTTTTACGGCTCTTAGAGAGATAGCAAAGCAAACGCAAGTGATTCTGCCTTTACACCCAAGAATGCAAAAGATTCTAATGCAAAAGAACATTAGCACACAAGGTGTTACAATCTTAGAGCCTGTCAGTTATCTCGAAATGATTTATCTTTTGCAATCTTGCAAAATGGTTTTAACCGATAGTGGAGGTTTGCAAAAAGAAGCCTATTTTTTTAAAAAACCTTGTTTGACTTTGCGTGATGAAACAGAATGGGTAGAATTGGTAGAAAAAGGTTACAACACGATTGTGGGAGCAAATAAGGAGAAAATTATTCAAGGTTTTTTAAAAATTGCCGATAATAGTTCAATAGAATTTTGCAATGCACTCTATGGTGAGGGTAAGGCAGCAGAAATCATTATACAAACAATCAAAAAAGAGATTTGTAAGGGATTGTAGAAAGGAGAAAGAATGAAAAAGTTTGGACTAATTGGCGTAGCAGGCTATATTGCCCCACGACATTTAAGGGCAATCAAAGAAACCAATAATGCGCTTTTGTGTGCATTAGACCCAAATGATAATGTGGGAATTATGGACAGCTATTTTCCCAATGCGGATTTTTTTACAGAATTTGAACGTTTTGATAGACATATAGATAAGTTGCGGCGCAAAGGAGAAGGGGTAGATTTTATCTCTATTTGTTCGCCAAACTATTTGCACGATAGCCATATTCGCTTTGGGCTTAGGAATAATGCCGATGTAATTTGTGAAAAGCCTTTAGTCTTAAATCCTTGGAATTTGGACGCATTGGAAACGATTGAGAAAGAAACACAAAAAAAGGTTTATAACATTTTGCAGTTGCGGCTACACAAAAGTATCATTGCGTTAAAAGAGCAGATTCAACAAATCTTACAAAAAGAACCCAATAAAGTTTTTGATGTGGATTTGACCTATATCACCTCAAGAGGCAAGTGGTATTTTGTTTCTTGGAAAGGTGATATAAGTAAGAGTGGTGGAGTGGCTACGAATATCGGAGTGCATTTTTTTGATATGCTTTCTTGGATTTTTGGGGAGGTGCGGGAGAGTCAAGTGCATTTACTCAACGCACAGAGTGCAAGTGGAATCCTAGAGTTAAAACACGCGAGGGTGCGCTGGTTTTTATCTGTGGATTCTAAAACTTTGCCTAAAGTGGCATTGGAGCAAGAGAAACGCACCTTTAGATTGATTAGCGTCAATGGTGAATCTGTGGAGTTTAGCGAGGGATTTACGGATTTACACACAGAGAGTTATAGAGATATTTTAAATGGTGGTGGGTTTGGATTAAAAGAGGCGAGAAATTCTATCCAAATTGTGCATAAGATTCGTAATTCCGAGCCTTTAGGGCTAGTGGGAGATTACCAC
>JALEPE010000039.1 GCA_022766795.1 Helicobacter sp. | reverse complement strand
CAACTATGAGGGCTTACAAGAGAGCGGAAGCAATCTCTATGCGGAATCTCCAAACTCTGGCAATCCAACAATTGGAACAGCAGGAACAGGAGGAAGAGCAAGCATTGAAGCCTCTAAGCTAGAGATGAGTAACACCGACTTGAGTCGGGGTTTGACACAGCTCATCGTGGTGCAAAGAGGATTCCAAGCAAGTTCTAAATCTGTAACCACATCAGACCAAGTGCTAAACACACTCTTACAGCTTAAGCAGTAATGCTTAAGCTTTTTTAGGGGGTTGAATCCCCCTTTGCAAAACCATAATCACGAACTTCTTTAAAGATTCCACTTCCGTCATTGCGTTTTATCCCTCCGTCATTGCGATTCTACAAAAAGCGTGCTAAAAAATTCATCATTGCGTAATTGCGATTCTACAAAAGCATGAAAAAGCGTGCTAGGGGTTGGGGGTTTAAGGGGGAAGGGGGACGCTTCGCAAGTAGAACCCCTTGCCCCTTTAGAAAAAAGAAAAGTTTAGAATTCTTTTTAGTTTCTTTAACGATTCCATTGTAAATTTTTAAAACTGCATTGATAGATTTGCAACTCAAAGCGGGTAAATGCTATGCAAATGCGCGCCACGATTCTACTAACGCAGAATCTTGCAATGACGAGGTGATGGGTAAGGACGGAGGGGTAAGCGTGCTAGGGGTTGGGGGTTTAAGGGGGTAAGGGGGACGCTTCGCAAGTAGAACCCCTTGCCCCTTTAGAAAAGAAAAGTTTAGATTTTTTTAGTTTCTTTAACGATTCCATTGCAAAAGTTTCTTTTAGAAAAAAGAAAAGTTTAGAATCTTAAAATTTGCGATTCTACAACAAGCGTGCTAAAAAATTCATCATTGCGTTATTGCGATTCTACAAAAACATGAAAAAGCGTGCTGGGGGTTGGGGGTTTAAGGGGGAAGGGGGACGCTTCGCAAGTAGAACCCCTTGCCCCCTTAGAAAAAAAAGGTTTAGAATCTTTTGAGTTTATTAGCGATTAAAGGCTATTTTGCAAAAGCGCATTGAGTCGCTTCACAAACGCCTTCACATCTTTGAGTTTGCCGCCCTCTAGTAGTTTTGCTTCTTCAAGCAGTAAATGCGCCACTTCCTCTTGCCTTTGGGATTCCGCGTCTAGCAGTTTTGTTAGAATCGCGTGGTTTGGATTTAGCTCCAAGATTGGCTTAGGCTCTGGAATCTCTGCGCCCATACCCATTGCGCCCATTTGCCTCATCATTTTCATCATCGCAGAATTTGGGTCATCTGGGTCGCTTACAATGACTGATGGCGCATCAATGAGCCTAGCACTCAAGCGCACTTCCTTGACTTCCTCGCCCAAAGTTTTGCTAAACTTCTCTAAGAGTGGCTTAAACTTCTCTTTGGTTGCTTCCTCAATGTTTTCCTCGCCTAAATCCTCTAATGCCTCCTTAGAAGTGATAGAACGCAAAGGAGTTTTATCAAATTCTTGTACCATTGGCATTACGATTCCGTCAATCTCCTCGCCAAAGAGTAGCACTTCAAACCCTTTTTTGTTGAACGCGTCTAAAAGTGGAGAATTTTTAAGTAGCTCCAAATCCTCGCCCTGCAAGTAATAAATCGCCTTTTGTCCCTCACTCATACGCTCTTTGTAGGTTTTAAATGCGATTTCCTTACCCTCGCTTTTGGTAGATTGGAATCGCAAAAATTCTAAGAGTTTTTCTTTGTTTTCAAAGTCGCTATAAACGCCCTCTTTAATGCAGCGTCCAAACTCTTTGTAAAATTTAGTGTATTTTTCCTCATCTTTTTGCAAGCTTTCAATTTCGCTTAAGATTTTTTTAGTGGAAGCGGATTTAATCGTGGCTAGGATTCTATTTTGTTGTAGAATCTCACGGCTGACATTAAGCGGTAAATCTTCGCTGTCAATGATTCCGCGCACAAATCGCAAGTAAGAGGGTAAAAGCTCCTTGTCATCATCGGTGATAAACACGCGCTTAACATAGAGTTTCACGCCACTTTTGTAATCCACGCGATACAAGTCAAAAGGTGCAGTTTGTGGGATATAAAAAAGCGTGGTGTATTCCAATGTTCCCTCAACTTTTGTGTGAATCCAAGAGAGTGGCTCTGTGGAATCGTAACTCAAGTTTTTGTAAAACTCCTTGTATTCCTCGTCTTTTAAATCTTTTTTAGAGATTCTCCAAAGTGCGGAGGCTTTGTTGATTTGCTCATTTTTTTGTTCTATAATTTCTTTTTTATTCTCGCCCTCGCCCTCACTTTTTGTCTCTGTGTAATGCAAGAAAATCGGGAATGGAATGTGGTCGGAGTATTTTTTTACAATTTCCTCAATCCTCCAACGGCTTGTAAATTCCTTCTCGTCCTCTTTTAAATAAAGCTTAATCTCGCTTCCGTGCGATTCTTTTTCGCATTTTTCAATCTCAAATTCCCCGCTTCCATCGCTAATCCAAGCATAAGCTTGTGTTTCACCTGCTTTTTTGGTTGTTACGATAATCTTGCTTGCCACCATAAAAGCAGAATAGAATCCCACGCCAAATTGCCCAATGAGTGCAGAATCCTTTTTCTTATCCCCGCTTAATTTAGAGAGAAAGTTTTTTGTCCCACTCTTAGCGATTGTGCCTAGATTCTCTATTAAGTCTTGCTCGTTCATTCCGATTCCACTATCGCTAATGGTTAGGATATTTTTTTCACTCTCAAAAGAGATGTCAATTTTAGGGGTAAAATCTAAATTTTTTAGCTTATCGTCTGTAAGCGTTAAATATTGTAGTTTATCAAGCGCGTCTGAAGCGTTGCTAATGAGTTCGCGCAAAAAGATTTCTTTATTGGAATATAAAGAATGAATCATTAAATCCAAAAGTTGATTGACTTCGGTTTGAAAAGTATGTTTTGCCATTTGTGATTCCTTTTAAAGCTGTAAAAATTTGGCGCAATTATAGCAAAAGTTTTGATAATGTCAATAAAGTTGATATTAATATTATAAAGTTTATTTAGTTTATATCTATAATGTTACATACTTACGATTCTGCCACTGCGTCATTGTGGGATTCTGTATTTTTGTCATTGCGAGATTCTGCGTTAGTAGAATCGTGGCGTGCATTTGCGTAAGCAAATTCACCCGCTTTGAGCTGCAAATCTATAAATAAAAGAAGTCATTAATGGTTGCAATGGAATCGCGCAAGAAAGATTAGATTATAGATTTGCAAGTTTGGGCAAACTGCTGCACAGTGTGCGCTTCGGCTTTGCCTCGCAATGACAGAAATAGTAAAGCGTAAAGTATGCAAGATTATGGATTGTTTCGCCATTCACTGCGTTTATTTCTTGCAATGACATTAAAGTAAAAGAAATTAAAAGAAAGAAAAAAATAAAGAAGTTAAGAATCCCAAAAGGGATTCCAAACTTTGCGTAAGAAAAACTACTGCAACAATCTTAAGATATTTTGTTGCGCAGCATTAGATTGGCTCATTGCATAGCTTCCAGCTTGCGCTAGAATGTTTAGGTTAGAGAAGTTTGCACTCTCTTGAGCAAAATCCACTTCTCTGATTCCACTTTCCGCAGACTTCACATTCACTTGAGTTACTGTGATATTATTGACTGTGGATTGCATTTGTTGTTGCACAGAACCTAAGTCAGAGCGGATTGTATCTAGTTGTTTAATTGCAGATTCTGCAATATCCATTACGAGCATTGCACCTTTAAGGCTTGTAACACTTGCACCCATTTCACTTGCGACACCAGAATTCACACCGATAGATTTCTTTTGTTCCAAAGAAAAGTCACCCTTGATATCTCTTAGTGTTGTAACAGCCTGAGCACCTGCACTTGCAACAAATTTTGCTGTTGCTCCTGCTGTAAATGTTGCTTTTACTTGAATATCACCAGCACCTAGTTGTGTAAGGTCTAAGCGACCAATATTCGTGCCTTGAGCACCTGCAGCAACGCCACTGATATTTTCAGCATAGATTGCCCTACCATCTGTTGAAGTTAAGCTTAACACACCATCTTTATCAATAGAAGCTTGAACCCCAGTAGTATCTTTGTAAGCATTGATTGCTTGCACAAGTCTGTTATCTTTGTCATTTGCTTTAACATCAAGAATATTACCGATTTTAACACCATTGATGGCAAGACTAATAACATCACCTGCAGCAACTGCAGCATTAGATTTAGATTGCACTGTTGCAGTTGCACGCACACCGCCAAGATCATCAGAATAGCGGTTAATCGCTTCAGCTAATACACCTAGACCTGTTCCTGCACCAGTAGAAATTGTAACAGCTTCCAATGAAACATCTTTATTACCTACCGTAAATGTTAGCGTCATATTGCTTGTTGTGGCACTGAAAGTAGCTTTATCATAGCTTTCAGTTCGGACGTGTCCAATCTTATCGGAGCTTGTCGCACCAATGCTTGCACGAATGGTTTGGTTAGAGTAAGCACCCACTTGGAATTCTTTATTAGTAAATCCACCTGCAAGAAGGGTTAAACCATTGTAAGATGTTGTCGATGCAATGTTATCTAGGGATTCAATCAAGCGGTTAATGTCAGCTTGGATTGCCTTTCTTGTTGTTTCTGTTTGACCATCTTGTGCTGCTTGTGTCGCTTTAGTCTTAATTGTGTCAAGAATTTTTACTTGCTCGTCCATTGCTTTATCTGCAATTTGGATAATCGCCATACCATCGTTTGTGTTTCTGATTGCTTGACCTAAAGTATTTGCTTGACTTCTTAAGTTGTCCGCAATCGCCATACCTGAAGCGTCATCTTTTGCAGAGTTGATTCTTAACCCTGAACTTAACTTTTGTAACGAACTAGAAAGACTAGTTTGTGTAAATGTGCTTTGAGCGTGTGCGTTTAACGCATTAATGTTGGTATTGACTTGAAATGCCATTTTAAACTCCTTTTGTAATCTGCCAACCTATCCTTGGTTGTGCATTGTTAAATTAAGCTAAGCCAAAGCTTTTGAGTTTAAGGCTTAAAAGAAAAGGTCTTAAAAGCTTTTAAACTCTCTTGTAAAGTTTAGCTATGCAATTATATCGGATAAAATACAAAAAAGTTTATAGCAATTTAGAAAAAATAATAAAAATTTTACAATGGAATCAATGGAATCGTTAAATAAACTCAAAAAAATCTAAACTTTTCTTTTTTATAAAGAGGCAAGAAATAAACTCAAAAAAATCTAAACTTTTCTTTTTTTATAAGGGGGCAAGGGGTTCTACTTGCGAAGCGTCCCCCTTCCCCCTTAAACCCCCAACCCCTAGCACGCTCTCACTTCCATTATTGCGAGGCAACGCCGAAGTAGAATCGCAATAACGCAATGATGAATTTTTTAGCACGCTTTTTATAGAATCGCAAATTTTAAGATTCTAAACTTTCTTTTTCTAACTTTTTCTAAAGGGGCAAGGGGTTCTACTTGCGAAGCGTCCCCCTTCCCCCTTAAACCCCCAACCCCTAGCACGCTTACCCCTCTGTCCTTACCCACCACCTAGTCCTTGCGAGGCAACGCCGAAGCGCACATTTTTTGCTAGATTTAGGGATTTTAAGAGTTTTAGAGTTTGGCGGAGGCGAGATTAGCATAATGGAATCCCAAAAAGTTGCGAAGGTAATTTTGGAGGTTTTTGTAAAAGATTGGGAATATTTTATTGTATAGTCTTATTCTGCATTTTTATTTAATACGCTACTTCAATGACGATTCTAGGGTGATTGGAATATATAAAATTTTAAAAATAACAAAATATCAAATTTAAAAATAAAAAATACAAATCTTGGAATAAATATTGCTTAAATCCTAGCAAATTTGTCTTTTTTAGGAGTTTGCTATGGGAATCTTTACTTATAGTCCAGCGCGCGCACTAGCGCAAGAAGCCCTAGACCATAGAGCACTACGCCGTGATATGATTGCAAGCAATATTGCAAATGTTTCTACTCCAATGTATCGCCCAAAAGATGTAAATTTTGAACAAATGATGGCATTAAAAGCGGATAAAATCTTTAATCGCGAACGCAATTTAGAACTTGAAACTGCTATAACAAACAAAAATCACTTATTGCCGCAAAAAGACATTGATCCTTATCGTCCAACAATGTTTTATCGTGATGGACATTTAGCCAGAAATGATGGCAACAGCGTAGATTTAGATATTGAAACAAGCGAAATGGGAAAAAACGATATTATGTATCAAGCTATTATTGGTGCGTTGCGTAAGCAAGGTGGAATCTTTACTTACGCCATTGAATCATCAAGAAATATTTAAAAGGAATAAAATGTTTTTATCTAGTTTTGATATTAGCGGTTATGGGCTATCTGCACAGCGACAAAGAGTCAATTTAATTTCAAGCAATATCGCAAACGCAAACACTACGCGCACTGATGAGGGAGGACCTTATAGAAGACGCGAATTAGTATTAAAAGCATTTGATTTTGACAAAGTTTTAAATCAAAAGTATGAAAACAGCAATAATTTGCTAGAATATGAAGATCCATTAAATGAAATGGATACTTTTGACGAGGGGCGTAAGCCAAAGCCTACGCTAATGAGTGTCTATGTTGATAAAATCGTGCGCGATGATACGCAACCTAGAATGAAATATGAACCAAGCCACCCAGACGCGAACTCTGAAGGCTATGTCGCATATCCCAATATCAATCCTGTCATAGAAATGGCGGATTTGATTGAAGCCACTAGAGCATATCAAGCTAATGTTGCGGTGTTTCAAAGCGCAAAAAATATGGCAACCAATGCGATTTCAATGTTCCAAGCATAAAGGATTATAAATGGAAATTAACAAATATGGAGTGGATTTAGAGAAACTCAACTCTAAACTTCAAGATGTTCCAAATCTTGCTCCAAATCACGATTTAAACCCGCCAGCAAAGACTTTTGGCAGTATGCTAAAAGAAGCAGTCAATGAAGTGAATACTTATCAAAAGGTATCCGAACAAACAATGGCAGATATGGCAACAGGTCAGATTAAAGACATTCACCAAGCTGCAATTGCTATTGGAAAAGCGGAAAATAGTATGAAGCTTATGCTAGAAGTGCGGAATAAAGCTATTAGCGCTTACAAAGAATTAATCAAAACACAAATATAATCCGTATAATGCATAACACACAGAGCAAAAAAGCGGGCAAAGTCCTGCTGCTATTTCTTTTAATGGTGGTGGGCTTTATCATCTTTCTAGGAACGATTCTTTACCACAATATTACCGAGCGCAAACTCCCAAATCTCCAATCAAAACGCATTGAAAACGCCATTAGAGGCAATATTTATAGTAGCGACGGATTCCTGCTTGCCTCCAGCAAAAAAGTCTATAAAGCTGTTGTTAATACTTATAATATCAACCCACAAAAAAAGGAATTATTCATCAATCTCTTTAGCATTTATAGTAAAATCCCTAAAGATGAAATCGCTAAAAAGCTTGAGCAAAAAGGCAATGTGATCCTCTCTTATAATATTGATTCTAAAAGTGCAAGCTACTTAAAACAACTCAACTTAAAACTTAATCAATTAGATGTATTCCAAAGTTATGAGGATAAAAATGGCAATATTTTTAAATATGGCTTATCTATTACAGAAAGTGGAGAATCGCGCGATTATCTCTATGGCGATATGATGGAGCCAATTTTAGGCTATATTAATAAAGAACACAATTCTAAAATCACGCGCGTGCAAGGTATTAAAGGAATCGAAAAAAGTTTTGATGCAGAATTGGAACCCAATAGTGATTTATTAATGGTGGGCGAACGCGATATTGGATTTAATGTCATTATTAACAAAAATTCAACCTTTAAAGAACGTGTAGATGGCTACGATATTATTAGTTCTATTCCACTAAAATTGCAAACAAAAATAGAACGACTCATTGATGACTATGCTAAACAGCTAGGGGCTAAGGAAATTTTAGTCGGCATTATTGAGAGTAAAAGCGGTAAAATCATCTCTTTAGCAAGCAGTGCGCGGTTTAACCCAAACTCTATTGAAAAAAAAGATTATTCTAAATTAAATGCTAACGCCATTGAATATTCTTATGAACCCGGAAGTATCATTAAACCTGTGATTTATGCAATGCTTTTAGATAAGAATCTCATTACAACTAATGAGGTGATTAACTTAGAGAATGGACGCTTCAAGCTCCATAATTTTACCATTACAGACACACATAGATTAGAATCTGCCACCATAGAGGAAGTGCTACTTTATTCCAGCAATATCGGTATGGCAAAAATCGCCCAACGTCTTAGTCCAGCGGAATACAATGCTGGATTACAAGCCTTTGGTTTCGGAAATTTAAGTGGTATTGATTTGCCTTACGAGCGCACAGGAGTGATTCCAGATGCACGAAGATTCCGCAGTGAAGTATATCGCTCCACAGTGTCTTATGGCTATGGATTGCGCACAACCTTTATGCAAATGTTAAAAGCCTACAACATAATCACTAATCACGGAATCTCTTATGAACCTTATTTAGTAGAATATCTCCAAGACTCTAAATCTATCCGTTACAAACTAAAACATCAAGCCCCCATTAGAATCATTAGCGACAAAACCGCAAACATTGTAAAAAATACACTCATTAGAATCGTTAGTGAAGGCACGGGAAAAACTGCACAAGTCCCCGGAATCGTTATTGGAGGCAAAACTGGAACCGCCCATATTGCACAAGGCGGAAAATATATCCGCAAATATAATAGCTCCTTTTTTGGCTTTGCAAGTGATACAAAAGGCAGTGAATACACTCTCGGTATTAGCGTGTTTGAACCCAATGAAACAGAGGCTTATTTTGCCGCACGCACCGCCGTGCCACTCTTTAAAGAAGTGGTAGAGCTTCTTATTAAAGAGGGTTATTTAACCGCCTCTTCTTGATTTTCAAATTCTTTCCACTCTTCTTTATTGAAAATCACGCAAATTGCCTCTAGCATATGCAAAGCAATCTCTGCGATAAAAGCACTATCATTAAGAATAGAAGTTCCATTTGCTACGCTAATTTTATTCTCTGTAATAAGATTCTCTACATCACGCATATTTTTATGGTCAAATTCTTTTGGCATATCTTTAGAAGCAATGAGTTGTTTTAAAATCAAATACGCATTTTCATCTTTCATCACCTTTAATTCCTCTACACTGCGCAAAAGCATTCCCAAATCCTTACGCATTGTATTGTATTTATCTGCTAGATAAATATTTTTTGACTTGGAATACACTTTAATATTTGCTTGAATTATCTTTAAGTTCTTAGTTGCTTCTGTGATATTTCTTGCCGCAACCTTAAAGGTATAAATACGATGCTGTTTCTCCTCGTCCTCTACATACTTTTGCGCCTTTGTCGCAAACTCCATAATCGCGTCAAACAACACCTTAATTTTGCGTTTATACAAATAATCTAAATCCACATCTCCACTAAACCACTTTTTATTTGCTACAATAGAATCAAAACTTTCTTGACCACGAATATCACTGCGATTAAAGCCGATTGTATGTGCCACGAGCGCATAAGCATTATTGTATAAATGCACCGCTTCTTTTTGTAATGCTTCAATCGCCGTATCCGGATACTCTACGATATTAGGATCTAAATACAATGGAGCGTCCATATCCCTATCACGTGGTGCTTTAATCGTTTTGTCCAATATAAATACAATTTGACGGATAAACAAAGAAATAAACACAACCGCGACAAAATTAAATAAAGAGTGGAAAAGTGCCGTTTTCAATGCGTAATTTGTATCTGCGATTCCAATAACTTTTGCAATAATATTGACAAGATCTACAAAGAATGGAAAGGCTGCAATGACGACAATTGCAATAGTAAAGTTGAAAATACAATTTGCAACAGCGAGCTTTTTACCCTCAATATTTGCACTAAGGCTCGCTACAACTGCAGTTACAACACCCCCAACACTCGTCCCAAGTGTTGCTGCAAGAGCGTTTTCAAACCCAATTTGTCCGCTAAGCAATGCAGCAATGATAATTGCTAGTGTTGCGTGGCTACTCTGCACAATCCCTGTTGTTAATGCGCCAAGACCCACAAAAATTAGCACTCCTTTAAAGCCCTCAAAGTTAAAACGCGATAAATCCACAATTTCTTTATAGGATTCAAACCCCACTTTGATGTAATCCACACCCAAAAAGAAGAATCCAATCCCCATAAGAATAGCACCCGCTCCCTTTAACACATTGTCCTTTTGGAATCCAAGCACCGTTCCACACACAACAAGCGGAATCGCTAATACAGAAATATTTACACTCGTTAGCCCAACAATCAACCAAGAACCAGCGGAATTTCCTAAATTCGCACCAAAAATAATTCCGATTCCTTGCGCTAATGTAATAAGCCCTGCTGATAAGAAAGAAATAGAAATGACAGATACAAGTGTAGAAGACTGCATTAAAACCGTTGTTACCACACCAAAGATGATACTTTTTAAGCGTGTATCTGTGGATTTTGTCAAAATACTTTCTAAAATCCCACCACTAAATGCTTTAAATCCAGAGCTTAAATTCATCATACCAATTAATAGAATCGCAACTCCGGCTAATATTTTTGCAACCTCTGGAAACACAACCAATAAATATAGCAACACAACCACTAAAACCATTAAAACATAGCGTTTAATATTTTGCATTATACCTCTCTTGCAAATAAAAGCTTAAATTATATCTTAAGTTGTTTGTGCTTTCTTTTAAGATTCTAAATTTTAAGCATACATTTTGATTTTGCATAAAGATAAACCTTAATGAATCTTAAAAATTAAAATAATTCTTAACCTTTTAGGAATCTATTAAGTTTTTTATTTTAGTATGCAACCTAATGTTTAAATCTAAGGAATCACAATGGCAGAAGCACCTAAAAAAATTTTAATCATCGGTGGCGGTTATGGAGGTTTAAAGGTAGCTTTAGGGTTGCAAAGACAATATAAAGGCAATGCAACCATTACGCTTATTAGCAAACACGACTACCATTACCAAACAACTTTGTTACATAAAGTAGCAATCGGAACGCTTAGTGCTAGAAAAGCTAGAATTTATTATCGCAAAGTTTTAGATTTGCATAAAGTGCATTTCATTAAGGATAAAATTAAACAGCTCTGCCCAAAAGAAAACAAAGTTATTGGCAATGGCGGTGCATACGCATATGATATTTTGGTGATTGCGCTTGGGTTTAAACCGAATAATTTTGGAGTTAAAGGCGTGGATAAATACGCTTACACACTCTCTTCTTTGAATGCCGCACTAAAGCTAGATAAAAATATTGAAAATAAATTTAAAGAATATGTCCATACTAAAAACCCAAGAGATTTACAGGTTATCGTATGTGGGACAGGATTTACAGGCATTGAATTCACCGCAGAACTTGCAACACAGCTAGATGAACTCTGCCTCATTTGTGGAATCCCACGCGAAATTCCAAAAGTAACCTGTATTGGTCGCTCTGCGCACATTCTTCCTGTTTTTAACGACCACCTTGCTAAAACAGCCGAAAATAAGCTAGAGGCATTGGGCGTTGAAATCCTCTCCAATGCGTGCATTAAAGAGATTAAAGAAGGGGAAGTCATTATAGAATGTGGCGGCAAAACACAAAGTGTCTATGGCAATACAATCCTTTGGAGTGCTGGTGTTAAGGGAAGTGACATTGTTGAAAAATCCGAGATTCCAAACAAAAATGGTAGAATCGCTGTGAATGCACAACTGCAATGCAAAGATTTTAATAATATTTATGTTGTAGGGGATTGTGCAGTTGCCGCAAATAAAGACGCGATTCACGCACCAACGGCTCAACTTTCAGCACAGATGGGAGATTATGTAGCAGAATTATTATGTGCAAAACTAGAAGGCAGAGAGTTTTCAAAGCCTTTTGCTTTTAACCATCGCGGCACAGTCTGCTCTATCGGGCATACTGATGGTGTCGGAATCGTTTATCATAAGAATGTCAAGGGCGAATTAGCAGCCTTTATGAAAAACACCATTGAAAACAAATGGCTTTACAGCATTGGTGGATTCAATATGGTATTTAAAAAAGGGCAATTCCGCTATCGCACAAGCAATTAAATATCAAATAAATCTTGATTTTGCTTGCTTGCTTCCAAAATAGAACTAAAATGTAGGATCTTGCAAGAATTCTCTAAAAGTGCAAAGAGCTTAGAGAGTAACTGCAAGTCTCTATGGAACACATAAACCCCATAGCCACGAATCACCATAATTTTCGCTCCACTTTCTTTAAAATAGCGGTTAATCTCCACATCGGCACGCTCATACCAGTTATCAAAATCCTTAGGATCATACACATCAAGTGTGCCTAGCATCTTATAGCCAAAGTAATCTTTGGGCACAATTTTATTATGCGTTAGCGTGTAAGATATGGTAAAGGGCGGCATTCCATAGGCAATATATTTTGCATTAGGGATATTTTGATACAACAAAGAGTGGATAAAGGTGTCCATACTCGCATCATTCCACCGATAATCCCTTTTATGGTAGAGCATAATAAACGATTCCTCATCTAAACCATCAAAAATTGCATCTTTTTTATTAATTAAAAAATGCCCCTCTTCCAACTTCACAGAAAGTGAGCCGTGAAAGATTCCAAAGAAATTTTTACGAAACATTGATAAAGAAATAGTTTTTAAATTTTTAAAAATCTCTGGATCAATACTATAATCCATATTATTCCTTTGTGATTCTCTTAATTACTTACAAATAACGCATTCACTTGCGTGATAAAGTCTAGCGGATCCACTTGTGCGCCTCTGACTAGAATCCCAAAATGCAAATGCGGTCCGCTCACGCGTCCTGTTGCTCCACTTAATGCAATCAAATCCCCCTTTTCAATCACATCGCCAACTTTCACTTTAATTTCACTGCAATGGTAATACATACTAAAGATTCCCTCTCCGTGGTCTAGCACCACAGAACCACCTGCTAAAAAGCGATTCTTTGCGATGACGACTTTGCCACGATTGCTTGCGCGAATCTCCGTGCCAATTTGCGCACGAAAATCCGTCCCACTATGGTAGCTTTTTACTTCTTCGTTAAAGACACGCGCATTCCCGTATGTGCTAGTAATTTTGCTATCCATTGGCAAAATAAATGCGGAATCCCAAAGCCGCTTTTGACTATAATTGCTATAAATCTTGTTTGCCTCCTCCCGTTCTTTTTTGATTCTTTCTTGATTCTTGGGATTTGGTTTAGCTTTGCTTGGGCTAACTTGGATTTTTTCGCGTTTATAGTTTCCTTGCACAACCTCTACACTTGCGCCATTCTCTAATACAATAGAATTAGGTTTTGTATGATAAGGAATTGATAGAATCGCGATTTTCTTACCTACTTCGCTTGGGTGCGGAATCCAAGCATAAGTTTTTTTATTAATGACAATGGGTTTTGGATTCGTAAGTTGCGTAGATAAAATGATTGTTTTTCCATTTTCTACTTGAAACTTTGGCGAATCCACATTTCCAAGAGCATTTAAACTCCCAAAAAACATTATAAAAAATACAAAAATACTTTGCATAGCTTTACGCATTTGCGATTCCTTTAAAACTTTAAAATTGTTAAAAGTGAAGCATAACAGAGTTTTACTTAAAAGTTAAATTTTGCTATAAAAATACCCATTTTTGACAAAATTTAATCGTAATTTTTAAGAAAGTTTAGTTTATTTTAGTAATTTAACTTGACAATATAAGACTAAAGTTATATAATTTCGCTTGAAATTTGAAAGAATAATTGCTAAAATTCAATTTTTAAGTTATTTAACATCAAAATTTAAGGAGCGAAAGTGCAAGAAGAGCAAAATGAAAATCAAGCTTTTGACGATTCGCAAGAGATGAGCGCATTACAAGAGGAAACGACAGAGGAAGAAACAGAATCTAAAGAAGCATTACAAGCGCAGATTGCAGAATTAAAAGAACAATATGTGCGTGCTTATGCGGATTTTGAGAATACCAAAAAGCGTTTAATCCGCGATAAGGACCAAGCCTTAGAATATGCGTATGAGAAAATCGCTAAAGATTTGCTTCCAAGTCTTGATACGCTTGAGATTGCATTAAAAAGCATTCAAGATTCTAAAGTTAAAGGCGAGAACCAAGAGGAGATTTTAGACAAAATTCAAGAGGGCATTGCACTCACTTTGGATAATTTGCTAAAAACTCTAGCAAAACACGGGATTGAACCTATTTTAACCGAGGGTGGGTTTGACCCAAATTTTCACGATGCGATTATGCAAGTGCAAAGCGAAGAACACAAATCGGGTGAAATCGTTGCAGAAATGCAAAAAGGCTATAAATACAAAGAAAGGGTTTTGCGTCCCTCTATGGTTAGCATTGCGAAGTAGGAATCGCAAAAGAATTTAAATTTAAATAAAAGGATAAAAAATGGGAAAAGTATTAGGAATTGATTTAGGAACAACAAACTCTGCAATGGCAGTATTTGAAGGCAATGAGGCAAAAATCATCGCAAACAAAGAGGGAAAAAACACAACACCTTCTGTTGTTGCATTTACCGATAAAGGCGAGGTTTTAGTCGGAGACCCTGCAAAGCGTCAGGCAATCACGAATCCAGAAAAAACAATTTATTCTATTAAAAGAATTATGGGATTAATGTTTAATGAGGACAAAGCGCAAGAAGCCAAAAAAAGACTCCCTTATAAAGTGGTGGATAGAAATGGTGCGTGTGCGATTGAGATTGCAGGTAAAGTTTATACACCACAAGAAATTTCAGCAAAAATTTTGATGAAATTAAAAGCAGATGCAGAAAGTTATTTGGGCGAGGAAGTTACAGAGGCTGTTATTACCGTTCCAGCGTATTTCAATGACGCACAAAGAAAAGCGACAAAAGAAGCAGGAACGATCGCGGGATTAAATGTTTTAAGGATTATTAACGAGCCAACAAGTGCGGCATTAGCGTATGGTTTGGATAAAAAGCATTCCGAAAACATTGTTGTTTATGATTTAGGTGGTGGAACTTTTGATGTAACCGTGCTTGAAACCGGCGATAATGTTGTAGAAGTAAAAGCCACAGGTGGAGACGCATTTTTGGGCGGTGATGACTTTGATAATGCCATCATTGATTGGGCAGCAGCAGAGTTTGAAAGCGAAAATGGAATCAATCTTAAAAATGATGTAATGGCGCTCCAAAGATTAAAAGAAGCGGCAGAAAATGCGAAAAAAGAGTTAAGTAGTGCGCAAGAAACAGAAATTAACTTACCTTTCATTACTGCAGATTCTAGCGGTCCAAAACACTTAGTGAAAAAGCTTACCCGCGCGAAATTTGAAAGCCTCATTGAACAATACATTAATCAAACCATTGATAAAATCGCAAGTGTTATTAAAGACGCAGATTTAAGCAAAAGTGAGATTAATGAAGTTGTAATGGTGGGTGGTTCTACAAGGATTCCAAAGGTGCAAGAGCGCGTGAAAGAATTTATTGGAAAAGAATTGAATAAATCTGTGAATCCTGATGAAGTGGTTTCAATGGGTGCAGCGATTCAAGGAGGCGTTTTAAAAGGCGATGTGAAAGATGTGCTATTGCTTGATGTTACTCCACTCTCTTTGGGAATTGAAACACTAGGTGGCGTGATGACAAGAATCATTGAGCGCGGAACAACGATTCCAACAAAGAAAAATCAAGTTTTCTCTACCGCAGAGGATAATCAACCAGCGGTTACAATCCAAGTCTTGCAAGGCGAGAGAGAGTTAGCAAGAGACAATAAAATGCTAGGAAACTTTGAGCTAAGCGGAATCCCAGCTGCTCCTCGTGGTGTGCCACAAATTGAAGTTACTTTTGACATTGACGCAAACGGAATCCTAACCGTGAGTGCGAAAGATAAGGCAACAGGCAAAGAGCAAGAAATTAAAATCACAGGTTCTAGCGGATTGTCCGATTCTGAAATTGACAAAATGGTTAAAGACGCGGAGTTGAATAAAGAAGAGGATAAAAAGAAAAAAGAAATCATTGAAGTGCGCAATCAAGCCGATAGTCTCGTGTATCAAAGCCAAAAAAGCCTAGATGAAATGAAAGATAAAATTGACGCAAGTGAGGCGGAGAAAATCCAAAGTGCAATCACTGCATTGCAAGAGACATTAAAGAATGAAAATGCGACAAAAGAGGAGATTGAGGCAAAAGTAAAAGCTTTGACAGAAGCGAGTCATAAACTTGCAGAAGCAATGTATAAAAAAGATGAAAACGCACAAGGTGGTGGCGCACAAAACAAAAAAGACGATGATGTCATTGACGCAGAAGTAGAATAATTTGAAACAATAAAGATTTGCGCCCTTTGGGGGCGTAATTGCTTTTATCCCGCTTACCATTTCGTCATTACGAGGAATGAGCAAAGTAAATGACGAAGCAATCCACACTTAAAGCAGTCTTTAGATTTTCCATTTTGTTATTGCAAACGCTAGTATTGCAATCTATAATCTTGCATACTTTATACTTTACTACTTGCGTCATTGCGAGAAAATTTGAAAAATTTTCGTGGCAATCTATAATGTAGCATACTTTAAATTTTGCAATGGAATCTTTAAAAGTCTGAAGTTTAAAGTGATAGGCGAGATTCTGTGTTATGGATTGCTTCGGCTTCACCTCGTAATGACAGCGGAGATAATACGGACTATAAAAAGCATACTGCTCTGCGTCATTGCGGGATTCTGCGTTAGTGGAATCGTGGTGTGCGTTGCGTAAGCAACTCACCCACTTTAAGCTGCAAATCTATAACTTAAATCACTTAAAAGATTCCATTGTTAAATATTTTTCAACCTCCCAAAATTCTTAAGAAAATGTAAAATTAAAATTTTAGTTATGGAAATGCGCCATTAATATGCTATAATTCAAACTTTACTAGCTTTTTAAAGGATAATTATGCTTAGCGTTCCTGTTGTGGATTTATCCCTTTTAAAGGGCGATAAAACGCAAAGAGAGAAATTGTTTGAAGATTTGCGTTATGCCGCCCATACCATTGGATTCTTTTATCTTGTAGGACACGATGTGGATTGGAATCTATGTCAAAAACTCTTTGCATTAAGCAAAAAATTCTTTGCCTTGCCCCTAGAGGAAAAGTTAAAAATTAGCATTGACAATTCGCCGCATTTTAGAGGATATACGCAGGTGGGCGGGGAATATACGCTTGGTTCTCAAGATTGGAGAGAGGAGGTTGATCTAGGCTTTGAGGGAGAGGCTAGGGATTCTAATTTACCCGCGTATATGCGCTTACATGGACCAAACCAGTGGCTTCCCTCACAAAAAGAACTCCAAGAAACATTCTATTTGTGGCAGGAGCAAACGACTAAGATGGGCTTAACACTCCTAAAGGCTTTCTCTTTGGCGCTCTATGGCAAGGAAGATGTTTTTGATGCACTTTTTAAAGAGGATATTTATCAGCACATTAAGTTAATCCATTATCCCGGAATCGCGCAAGAAGGAGAGGAGTATAGTCAAGCCACACAGGGCGTTGGAGCGCATAAAGACGATGGATTTTTAACGCTTTTAATGATTGATGAAGTGGGTGGATTGCAAGTGCAGTTGGATTCTAAAGAATGGATTGATGTGGGGCATAAAGACAAGGCGTTTGTGATTAATATCGGGGAGTTTTTGGAGTTAGCAACCAATGGTTATTTAAAAGCAACAATGCACCGCGTTAAATCTCCTCTTAAAGGACAGGATAGAATCTCTATTCCGATGTTTTTAGGGGCGCAATTAGACAAAAAGATTCCGATATTCAAGCTTCCAAAGCATTTACAAGAGGAAATGCGCGGCATTGAAAACGACCCTACAAATCCACTGATTCCAGAGATTGGTTGGAATTACCTGAAGCACAGATTGCGCTCTCACAAAGAGGTTGCAAAAAGATTTTATAGCGACATTTACGACCCAAGCAATCCCGCAAATCCCATAAAAGCGTCTGCTTTTTAAATTTAAAATTTACCTATTTCAAATAAAAGGGGACATTATGCGTTATATCAAAAGAGAGTTTTGCCCTATTACGGGCGAGAGCGAATTTGAAATTTTATCCGATGATGAATTTCCTCTTTTTGCCGGTTGCGTAGATCCAAAAGAACCCAATGAGGACTTGGTACTTAATCAACAATGGGTGATTTACAAGAGCGGTGTTATCGCTTTGCAGAAACTTATTCCATTGGAAATTCTATACAAAAACGGACACGATGCTGGGGCGGTGGGTGCTATTTGGGAAAATCATCACAAAGAATTTGCAAACTTTATCTTAAAATCTTCTCCCAAAAATGTTTTAGAAGTCGGTGGAGGACACGGCAAGTTATCTAAAAATTGCCTAGAAAAAGCCGATATAAATTGGACGATTATTGAACCAAATTCCACGAATAAAAATAACAAAGTTAAATATATAGATGGATATTTTGAGGATTATAATATGGATGAGAAATTTGATTGTATCGTGCATAGCCATTTGTTTGAGCATATCTACGAGCCAAACAAATTCTTAAAAAAATGTTATAGTATTTTAAGCAACAATTGTGCGGGGGGGGGGGCGAAATGCTATTTAGCCTCCCAAATATGCGAAAATGGCTTGAAAATAAATGGACGAACTGCTTAAACTTTGAACACACAATATTCCTTACTGAAAATGTTATAGAATTTTTACTTAACAAACATCAATTTTCTATTGTTAATAAGCAATATTTTGGTGAGCATTCCATATTTATAAGGGCAAAATTAGAAAAAAATTTGACAAAAATCCCCCTAAATCTTGACTACAATCTTAACAAAAAACTTTTTTTGGATATGAAAGATTACTATTCTAGCATTATCCAAAGTTTAAATGAAAGGATTAGCAAAACCACCAAAGAGATCTATCTTTTTGGGGCACATTTGTTTTCTCAATATTTACTTTACAATGGCTTACAAGGAGCAAACATCAAGAATATCTTGGATAACAATCCCAACAAGCAAGGAAAAAGATTGTATGGAACAAATTGTATCGTGCAGTCTCCAAAAATATTGCAAAACAATCCTGATTCTATGATAATCTTGTGCGCGGGCGTGTATAATGATGAAATCGCAAAAGATATTTGGGAAAACATTAATAGTGCAGTTGAGATTCTTAAGTTTTAAA
>JALEPE010000032.1 GCA_022766795.1 Helicobacter sp. | reverse complement strand
AGCAGGGATATAGTGATTTTGAGATTGCAAAAAAGCGCGAGGCGTTGGAGAATGTGCTTGTGCCTTATAGTGAGGCGGAGAATCGCGCAATGCTCTTAAACGCGGGATTCTCGTGTGTGGAGACGCTTTTTGCTTGGGTGAATTTTAGGAGTTTTGTGGCGGTGAGGAAGTGAATTTCTTTAATTCTTTAACATATAAAGAAATGCCCAATTTAATAGCTTCACCTGCAGAGGTTTGCATTTCTCTTATTGCAATTTCTCTTGCTTTTCTCACTCCGCATTTGCTACATTCCAATATATTGGGGTTTTCTGCACTTTCTTCATATTTATGGAAATAAAGTTTTTCCTCATAATTACATCGGGTGCATAATTTAGCCCCTTCACAAGTGCTATTATTTATTGCATACTTATGTCTTATTTCGCGCTTTTCGGCTTGATAATAACAACATTTTTGCAGAAAACTACAATCGTTTTCACGTTCGTAACCCACGTCTTCAAATTTATGCTCCCATTTTTCCAACTCTTTGTAGCAATCAGGGCAAGTTTTTTTAAAATAACATAGGGGTTTGCCCTCAATGTTTTTCCAGTCTCCTGCGTGGAATCCCGTAGCGCATTTTGCAGCCACCACCTTTTCTTTAGTTATTTTTGTTGCTACTTCTAATGTTTCTCCCGCGCTTTGCGCTAATTCTTTTGCTTTGTCTAAAAATCCCATTTCTGTCCTTTATGTTTTAATCACAAAATTTAAAACAATCGCAACCACCGCTAAGATTGTCACTCCAATACTTATAAACAAGCCATACTTGCCTTTATGGACTTGAGATTCTAACTGATTGATTTTTTCTTGGAGTTTTTGGGATTCCTCTTGCAGTTTTGCAATGGATTCTTGATTGCTTTTAATGTCTTTACTTTGGGATTCGTCTAAAATATCTTTTTCGTCTAGTTCTTGTTCTAGATCTTTAATAAGTTTGCGGTTATGCTCTATTTGTGCGGTTTGATTTTCATCAATCTTATCTTGCTCCTCTAGCCTTTTTTGTAATTCCCAAATGGATTTTTTATTGCTTTGGATTTGCTCGTCTTGCTCCTCATCTTGTCGTTTCATTTCCTCTTGATGACTTAAGAAATTTTCAGCTTGTTGAATGATGGCATTTGCGTGTTTTTTGCCTTCTTTAGTTAATTGTATAAGATTTCCATCTGTGCTTTCAAATCCTCCCACCATCATAGCAGACATCGTCTCTATCATTCTCAGTCCAAATAAAGCAGAGCAGGTTGTAAATCTAATAGATTCTTGGATTAGATTATTCATTTCCCCTATTGCTTCATTGTGTAGTGCGATTGCTTGCGTGTTGAGTTTTGAACGTTTTTATGTTTTGCTATCTCCTCTTGGGAATGGGAATACTGGTGGTATGTAATCAGTCCAATCACGCTTTACATTGTCAGCCTCTCGCGTCAATCTCTCTGCCTCCTCTATTTTTTCGGACACTCTTTGAATATTGCTTAGAATTGCTATAGATTTTTGCTCGGTAAAATCCTCTAATTCTTTTGGGTTTAAGCTTTTTGCTTTGTTTATATCCTCTTTGCTGAAAAGAGAATTTTTAGGTTTCGTAATAATTTCAAACATTGTTGCTCCTTAGTTTTGATTGAGTTTTTGCATTACTGCATCTAGTCGTGTATTGACATCTTTTAGCTCATTAATTGCCTTTTGAGCCTTGGTGGCACTTTGCTCTATTTGGTTTCGTGAATTTTCTAGCGTTTCAATTGTCTCCTTTCCATTTTTGGCAAAGGTTTCCCAACTATTGCTTAGGACAAACCAACTTTGTGCGATTTTGTATTGCACAACTACGCCCCCTTGTGTCATTATTTGGATTTGTAACTTATCGGTCTTGCTTTGGTTATTGTATTTATCCATATAATAGAGTGCGATTGTGGTAAGCAATCCACCCGCAATAGCCGCAATAGCCGCAATAGTTGTGGAGAGAACATCTCCCATTGTTGTAAGTGGATTCCCGTCTGCATCTATATCGCCAAAAGGAACAGGGAAGTTTAAAATCGGCACTAAAGGTGGAATTGCATTTAATAGTTTGGAGATTCCCTCTGAAAATCCTAAAGATAATCCGCCAATGATCCCAGCGGTTAAAACCTTTAAAGCCTCATACATTACATCTTCTTTGGGCATATCTTTGGGAGGATTGATAAGAATTTTCACTGCTTGATATAATGAACCAAACCCAGCCCTTATGATTTTTACGATTCTTTTAAGCGTAGTAGCAAAAAGATTAATTGCAAAGACTAAAAGATTAGATAAAAACGCGATAACCGCTTCCTCAAGAGAGCCTGTAAAAATCTCTTTCCATTTGACTTTAAGATTCTCTACGATTTGGCTAAATCTTGTTTTGAAGCGATGAAAAATCTCTTTTAATGTCTCATCTCCTCCATTTTTAAAGGTTGCAATGAGTTCTATCATCATTCCTTGTACAAATTCCTTTAGCACCACGCCAAGCGCAGAATACATTGCAATCTTTGTGGCGTCTTTTGCCCCTGTTTGGAGTAATTCTGTGGAGTATTTTTCTATCTTGTTTGGTGTTATAGTGTCGCTCTTATGCGTTTGTGCTTCTTTTGTTCGCTCTTCAAGCATATTGTTGTCTATCTCGTATTCCTCTGCATTTGTTTTTCCATTTTTTCTTTTTTTTGTTTGCCCAATCTTTATTGTCGGTGTCTTGCATACTCTTATTAATGCTCTCGCTCGTCCAAGCTAGATTTTTGTCATCAGTAGCTGCATTTACTCTTTCTTGTGAGCTTAAAAATAGTTGTGCGTCAGGGTCATTCTCCCATTCTTTGGCAGAGACTATATGGTCTAAATTTGGCTTTTCTCTCGCAGAAGTATTGCTAGAGCTTAACTCTTTGCCTGTGTAATCATCTTTAACAATAGCTCCGTCTTTAGCTTCCGCTTTTCTATTTTTAAAATTTTCTGTATCATCGTAACCTAATTTCTTTCTTCTGTCTTGCCAGTCTTTGCCTGTGGCATTTTTGGATTTTTGCCAATTTTCATATCTGTTTTTATCTTCCTCAGTGGCTACAGTGCCATCTTTAAAGTTATGTGCAGTCGTTACCGCTCCGCCATCTCTTGCATCTACAATTAAAGAGGCTAAGCCAAATCTACCCACCACCGTGTTAATCACATTTTCGCTACAAAGTTCTAATAATTGCGCTCCTTGTTCTTTTGGGAGTTTGGCTGTTAAATTATCTAAACCTTGGAGTGCCTCCTCTAAGCCACTATCCATTTTCATTCTAAGCGTTTGCTTTTGGGATAATACCTCCAACTCTCCCTCCATACTTTCCCAATCTATTCGCAAAAAATCTATTTTCTCTTTTGTTTGCTGCATTGTTTCACCTTATTTTAAATTCCATAAATCTTACTAAATCACCACGACACAATTTGGCGTTTTGTGAAGTTTGAATATTTTTTATAAACAAAAATTAATCCAAAGTTTCTTTTAGGATTTCTTGTGGAATCTCAAAGTTTAGATTATCTTTTTGGGTTAAATAGTTTTGCAACTCCTTGTCTATTTTTGTCTGTAAAATTTTTGGGGTGAGAATCCGAATAAATGGCAAAAAAGTTTTTGTTAGCTTTAAAATTTCAAATTCATAGCCAAAAAGACATTCTATTAAAAAA
>JALEPE010000029.1 GCA_022766795.1 Helicobacter sp. | reverse complement strand
TGGCAATAGAGAAACAAGCCTTGAAAACTTTGCTAAAAAGCATCAAGGAAAAAATATTGATATTGATCTTGCATTGAGCTTTTTGGCAGATAATTATGAGAATAAGCTTGCAAATATGAAGCAAAATATAGAAAAATTTGGCTTTTCCTATAAAGATGATAGCGTAGAATGGCATATTCAAAAAGTGTGCGATAGAGTGAAACAAGAGTTCATAAGAAATGAAAAAGCTGTTGTGATGATTTATGAGCGAATAGGTGGAGGAAAGCATAATGGATTTTTGTGTGATGAATTGCTCAAAAGAGGTGTAAAAGTTGTTTTGCTTTGTACGGATATAAACATTTATGAAAAGTTTAAAATTTACAATAGTGAGCGTTGTTTAGTATTGTATTGGCTTGGTGTTTATTTAAAATATATTGATTTTGGGGAGTTATTATTAGAAAATAGTGATTTTGGATTACAACATAAAAATTTAATACATATTGGGCATTGTTTTGGTGATTATACTAGCCTCATTGATTGTAATCATATTAATCGTTTTAAAGCAGTGTGTGTTTTTGACAAAAAGTATTTAGCAGAAGAAAGAGAAAAATATATCCCTTCTGGCTATTTAGGTTTTGATGTAATGTTGGAGAAGTTTAGTGCTGCTTCTGCGGGGGGGGGGGCAAATAGTGTGTTAATAGCCCCTTATGATATGGAAGAGTTGCGCCAAATGTCAAAAATGATTCAAAAAATTCTGAAGAAATATAAGGTTATTTTAAGGCAACGTTATGAGTTTTTGGAGTTACCGGAGTATATGGAGATTTTAAGTAGTTTTAGAGGGGATTTATGTATTGACGCAAGTGAATCTTTTCTTGTCTCTAGTTATCAAGAATCGTTTTGTTTGATTTGCGGAAAAACAACGACAAAATTTACCTACCCATTGTTAGTTAAAAAACCTGTGATTGTATTGCCGCACAATAGAGTTAATAAAATGTTTGGAAGGTCAAAAATTGATGATATGCTTGGTATCAACTTAAGCAATTATGAGGCAGAAAATAATATATTAGAAATTTTAGAGGATATTCAAGCAAATAGAGAATCATGGAGTGCTAAGATTCAAAAATATAGAGATGAAAATGTGTATAATTTTGGGAGAGCAAGTCAATGGTTAGCGGATTATTTGGTTACAAAGTATCATTTATAAAAGGCTTAAATTTTGTTAGAGAGAAAAAATATTTTAATTCCTTCACATTATAACTACATTGCTTTATTTTTGACATTGGGGTGTAATCTTAATTGTTCGTATTGCATTAATTTAAATGAAAATGGCTCTTCAAGGGCGAGTGTATCGAGAAAAACAATCACCCCTAAAGAATGGTTAAATTTTATCCAAAGAATTGAAATCTATGATGAAAATGGCAAGTGGAGAGAGGATATTCCCTTAACTTTGCAAGGTGGTGAGCCTACGCTATATAAGGGATTTTATGAATTAGTCAATGGAATCCCAAGCAAGTTTAAACTAGATTTGCTAACAAATTTTATGTTTGATGTAGAGGAGTTTATACAAAAAGTCCCTGTTGAGAAATTTAGTAGAGTTGCTAAGTATGCTGCCATTCGCGTGAGTTACCATCCTAATCAAAATGATATTAATGATTTAATTGCTAAACACCATAAAATGCGTGATGCTGGATTTTATGTTGGAATCTATGCGGTAGCTACTCCGCAAAATTTGCAGCACATTAAAGAAGTTCAAACACTCTGTGAAAATGAGGGGGTTGATTTTCGCGTTAAAGAGTATTTGGGTTTTGATGGCAAGCAATGGCACGGAACTTACAAATATTTAGACGCAATTTCTCAAAAAGAGAATCAATATTGCGAGTGCAAAACTACAGAACTTATTGTTGGTCCTAATGGTTGTGTGTATCGTTGCCATTCAGATTTATACGAATCACGCACGGCTATTGGAAGTGTGCTAGATGATAGCTTTAATATTCAAGATATTTATCGCCCTTGTTATGTGTTTGGACATTGCAATCCTTGCGATATTAAGGTAAAAACCAATCGTTTTCAAGAGTTTGGGCATACTTCTGTGGATATTAAAAATATTAGAAGCCTTACACAAGAGGAGAGTTTAGCACTCACAAAGGGCAATTTTGGAATTGGGGTAAAAAATGTCCGATAAATTTCGCATTGATTCGCATAAATTAATATTCCATCCACAAAGGGTTAGCCAATGGCTACAGTCTTATGGAGAGTGGGAGAGGGAAAAGAGAATTTATCCTATTTATATGGAAGTTTCTCCCTATGGAGGTTGTAATCATCGTTGCACCTTTTGCGGCGTGGATTATATGGGATATAAAAGCGTTAAGCTTGATTTAAAAATTTATCAGCAAAGAATCCAAGAAATGGCAAAACTTGGAGTAAAAAGTATTATGTTTGCAGGAGAGGGGGAGCCGCTTTTGCATAAGGAACTGCCATTAATGGTGGAATCTACCAAAAAAGCTGGAGTTGATGTAGGAATTACAACAAATTTTGTTCTAGCAAATGGGGAGAATTTACCTTTGATTTTAGAATATTCAAGCTGGGTTAAGGTAAGTATTAATGCGGGAGAAAGTAGTAGCTATGCAAAAATCCATCGCACCAAAGAAGCAGATTTTCAAAAGGTTTTACAGAATTTTGAAATTGCTTTAGAGATTAGAGGAAAGAAAGGTTTTGCTTGCACTTTAGGAGCGCAAATGTTGCTTTTGCCACAAAATTATAAGGAAGCTTTAATCCTAGCACAAAGATTAAAAAATATCGGTGTGGATTATTTAGTTATTAAGCCTTATTCGCAACACCTTTTTAGCAAAACTAGAGAATACGCTAATCTTAAATATGAGGAATTTTTATTTCTCCAAGAGCAGTTAGAATCGCTTAATTCAGAGCGTTTTAATATAATTTTTCGTGCAGAAACAATGAAAAAAATGCAAGAATCTACACAAAGCTATCAGAAATGTTATTCAACGCCTTATTTTTGGGGTTATATTGCTTCTAATGGTGATGTGTATGGTTGCAGTTGTTATTTGGGGCAAGAAAAGTTTGCTTATGGGAATATTAATCAGCAAAGTTTTCAAGAGATTTGGGAGGGAGATAGGCGCAAAGAAAACGCTTTATTTATCCAAAAAGAGTTAGATATTTCTAAATGTCGTGTAAATTGCAGAATGGATTTTGTTAATCGTTATTTATGGGAGTTAAAACATCCTAATCCCCATAGTAATTTTATATAGGTTGTGTGTATGGCAAATCATTTTATTTTAGATTCGCATAAATTGCATTATCATTTTGAAAGAGTGGCGGAATTTAAAGAAAGGGGAGATTGTTATCCCATTTATATAGAAGTGTCGCCCGTTGGGCTTTGTAATCATCGTTGTGTGTTTTGTGCGTATGATTATATTGCATATCCAAACAGAAAATTAGACACACAACGATATTTAAGTTTTTTAGATGAAGCAGCTTCACTTGGCGTAAAAAGTATTTTGTATGCAGGAGAGGGAGAACCACTTTTACACCCAGATATTACAGATTTTGTCGCTAAGACAAGGGAAGTTGGCATTGATGCGGGAATGTTTAGCAATGGAGAGTTGTTAAATGCTAAGAAGACAGAATCTCTCTTGCCACATTTGACATTTTTACGCTTTAGTTTCAATGGGGGAGATTCTAAAACATATGAAACAATCCATTTGCCCAATAGTGTGCGGGGGGGGGGCTTTTAATGGATAAAGTCCTTAAAAATATTGCCTATGCAGTGGAATTTAGAAACAAGCATAGGTTAAAAGTGGATTTGGGGGCGCAGTTTGTTTTGCTGCAAGAAAATAAACATTCTTTATTGGAGGCTATTAAGGCAATGAAGGAATGTGGTGTAGATTTTGTCTCCATTAAGCCTTTTGTATTTCAAAATGAGAATCAAAAGTATATTCAGTCTAAGCCATTTGAAGTATCCGAAATTGAAGATTTAATAGAACAGACAAATGCCTTTTGTGGTGAGGATTTTCAAGTGATTTTTAGAGAAAATGCTTTTTGTGGGACTCATAAAGAGAGAGGTTATGCGCATTGTTTGGGTTGCAATTTTATTGCGGTTTTAAATTCTGCAGGAGAGTTGGCAAGCTGTTTGCCTTATTGGGATAGAGAAGAGTTTGTGTATGGTAACATTTATAAAGAGACTTTTTATGAGATTTGGAATGGCAAGAAGCGTCAAAAGATTAAAAAGTTTTTAGAAAACGCATTGGATTGCTCCAAGTGTCCTAAAAACTGCCGACCCAATGCTATTAATGAATTTTTAAATGATATTTTAAACCCCAAAGTGAAGCATATTAATTTTATCTAGGAGAAAATATGGAATTAAAAGTTTTGGATCTCACACAAGAGCCTTGTGAAAATGCCTTTGATGGAATCTATGCCTTAGACGTGTTTGAACATATTTATCCCAAAGATGAGGATTCCTTTATGCAAAATGTTTGCCGAGCACTCAAAAAGAGTGCGGGGGGGGGCATTAATACTAGGTATTCCTAGCCTTGAAAGCCAAGTTTATGCAAGTGAGGGTAGTAAAATGGAACATGTGAATTGCAAAAGTGGAGAAGATTTTAAGGAATTTTGCAAAAAATATTTTCACCATGTTTTTGTGTTTAGTATGAATGATGAGGTGGTGCATACGGGATTTTATCCTATGGCACATTATTTATTTGCGCTATGTGTGGGAGTTAAGGAGTTACATTGACAAATCGTGCCAAAGCAATTAGAAAAACAATCTTAGAAGTGGCAAATCGTGCTAGAAGTCCGCATATTGGTTCTGCACTTTCGTGTGCAGATATTTTAAGTGCCTTGTATTTTGAGGTATTGGATATTCCCAAAGATGTAGAATCCTTTGAAAAAAGAGATATTTTTTTACTCTCAAAGGCACATTCCGCAATGACTTTGTATGCGACATTGTATCATAAAGGCTTATTAAACCACGAGCAGTTACTAGGATATTATAAAAATACTCTTCCTGCGCATACAGATAGGGATACAAGCCCTTATGTTGAAATCTCTGCGGGGAGTTTAGGGCACGGGTTGCCTATTGGGGTTGGTATAGCATTAGCACTTAGGGGGCAAAAAAATAATCAAGATAAGCAAAGAAAAGTCTGTGTGCTAATGGGCGATGGAGAAGCACAAGAGGGTTCTGTGTGGGAGGCGGCGATGTTTGCACCTAAATACCAATTAGGGCATTTGATTGTAATTATAGATAGAAATAATTTACAGGGCTATGGTAGAGCGAGTGAATTGGTAAGCTATGAATCCATTGATGAGAAATGGAGAGCTTTTGGCTGGAATTGTCAAAGAATTGATGGACACAATGAGAATGCGATTAAAGATGCTATTTTTGCAAATGAGGGCAGTCAAACCCCGCTTTGTTTGATTTGTGATACTACTAAGGGTAAGGGTGTTAGTTTTATGGAAGATGAGCTTAAATGGCATTATTTTTTGGTAACAGATGAAATTTTAGCAGAATCTTTAAAGGAATTACAATGAGAAATGCCATTGCGCAAAGTATTTATGAGGTTACAAAGGCAAACAAAGACTTTGTTTTGATTTCTGGAGACGCGGGGCTTGGTGTTTGGGATTCCTATAAAGAGGAATTTAAGGAGCAGTATTATAATCCCGGAATCAATGAGGCTTTATGTGTGGGTATGGCTGCTGGAATGGCATTATGTGGCAAAAAAGTGGTATATTATAATATCGCTCCCTTTGTTATTATGCGCCCCTATGAACAGGTGCGTAATGATATTTGCTACCAGAATCTTCCTGTGATTTTAATTGGCACTGGAAGTGGAATTACTTATATGCCAAGCGGTATGACACATTATGCCCTAGAGGATATTGGCGTGGCACTCTCAATGCCAAATCTTAATATTTTCTCACCTTGCGATAAGATAGAAGCTAAGGCTTGTTTTGATTATGCTTATAAAGATAAGAATCCTAGTTATATTCGGATTCCAAAAGCGGGTGAGCCGGACTTGCATACAGCAGATATTTTAGATATAACGGCACCACAAATGCTAAGAGAAAGCACGAGTGAAATTTTGCTTATCACGCATAGTGCAATTGCAAGTGAAGTTTTGGAGGCCGCTTCTATACTTAATGCTAGTGTAATGACTTTACCATTTATCAATTCAAAAAACTCAAAAATTTTAAAAACAATACAGCAATATGCTAAAATTTTTGTGATTGAGGAACATTTTAGCTATGGTGGTTTGGGGACCTATTTGCAAAGTCAAAGCAAGCAGCAAATTAAGATTTTAGGGCTACCTAATGCGTATGTGCATTTTATAGGTTCGCAAAATCAGGCAAGAGAGCATTTTGGTATTGACGCACAAGGAATTATTAAGTTTGTAAAGGAACACAATGGGTAGAAAATTAGAGATTTTTACGCAACTCCACCAAAAGACTGCTAGAAAATATATTGATAGAATGGTGGATTCTAAAGTAGAATGTATGGAGATTGCTAAGAAGTATGGACAGGAATTTTGGGACGGTGATAGACGCTATGGTTATGGTGGCTATAAATACGATGGGCGTTGGGAAAGAGTCGCTAGGGAGTTGATAGAAATTTATCATCTTAAAGAGGGTTCTAAGATTTTAGATGTGGGTTGTGGAAAGGCATTTTTGTTGTATGAGATTCAAAAGCTTTTGCCAAAATGTGAAATTGTCGGATTTGATATTTCAGAGTATGCCATTTGTAATGCAAAAGAGGAGATTAGGCAGAATCTTTTTGTGTATGATGCAAAAGATCCTTTGCCTTTTAGTGATAAGGAATTTGATTTAGTGATTTCGCTTGGAACTTTGCATAATTTGCCAATTTATCATCTAAAGACTGCTTTTGGTGAGATAGAACGCGTAGGAGAAAATGGCTATATTATGGTAGAGGCTTATCGGAATAGTCAAGAGTTGTTTAATCTGCAGTGTTGGGCACTCACTTGCGAGAGCTTTTTTAGACCTGATGAGTGGATATGGTATATG
>JALEPE010000027.1 GCA_022766795.1 Helicobacter sp. | reverse complement strand
TTGTATTGCGGGATTTGTGCTGACTTGTATCGGAGATTGTAGGAATTATTCCGTGCTGCACTCTAGAGAGGGCAACAATCTAGCCGATAGAGCGGCAAAGCACATTTTAACACATTATTATAAGGACTTTAAGGAATATAGCTATCTAGAGCGCGGAAGCGATGAGAGACAATATTGTGCGCCTAATGTGGATTTACCCTTTTGCACACTAATGCGCACAAAGTTTGGTGCATATCCGGAATACCACACCTCTTTGGATGATTTAAGCCTTGTAAGCGCGCAGAGTTTCGCGGATAGTTTGCAATATGTTTGGAGAATCTTGCGCGCTTTGGAACTCAATGGAATCTACCAAAACACGATTCTTTGCGAACCACAACTTGGCAAAAGAGGACTTTATCCAACTCTTAGCACCAAAGATTCCATTAACCAAATCAAAGATATGCGGAATCTTTTAATGTATTGCGATGGCAAAAAGGATTTGCTAGAAATTGCAGAAATCTGCAATATCAATTTACTTGCAATGCAAGAATGGATAGAAAAATTCCTTGCACACAATTTACTAAAAAGGATAGAGTGATGATTCAGCAAATGCTATTAGAATTTTTAGGAGAAAAAGGAATCGCGTTTGATAGCGATTTACAGAGCGCAAATACCTTTGAAGTGATAGATTCTATGGGATTTTTGGAGTTGCTAAACTTCCTAGAGCAGCGCACAGGAGCAGAGTTAGATTTAAGCACATTGGACTTAGAGGACTTCGCGACTTTAGGCGGACTTGTAAAAAGCATAGAAAAGATTTTAAAGGCATAAAATGCTTGATTTTAACAAACTCTACAATTCCGAATTTATCGCCTTTAAAGACTGCTATAAGACTTGCGATTCATATTGTTGTAGCAATTTTTTAGGCAAAACCTTTAAGATTCTAAGAAAAAACCGCGTTATTTTGCCGCTTTTAGAAGAGGAATACCTGTATTACAAAAGCAAGGGCGGAATCCAAAACATCACGCGAGAAAAAAAGGAGATTTACACACTTAAAAATGGCAAACAACTTGTCCTTTACTTTTTGTATTGTGAATGCGGTGGCTTGTGTCAGCCCCACGCGATGCGTCCGCTTATTTGCAGGATTTATCCTTATTTTCCACTTGTGAGCCTAGAGGGCGAAATTTTAGGATTCTATCCTGCTTCCTTAATGGATTTGTTTTTTAGCAAAAAGGAATCGCATTGCTGCACCCTTGTGCGCGAAAAGGACGCAGAGACAAAAGCGCAATTAACCAAGAGCTTAAAAATACTTTTAGAATCCCCACTTTATATTTTTGTCTTTAGAGCATTAGAAATATTAGCAAAAACCTTGCAAAAGCATCTAAATTACGTCTGTATAGATACATTAAATCCGCAAGAGAAAGCAGGATTCCTAAAACAGCTAGAATGGAGCTTGTTAAGTAACAAGGCGTGGGATAATGCGGAGTTTAAAGACGCCATTACCAAAGAATACGAGGCAGTATCCAAACTCTATGGGAATTTTTTATGAAAAGTTACACCTTAGCACAAATCCAAGCGGTTTTGCAAAACTTGAATCTGCAAGGCAACCAAACACTACTAATCCATAGCGCATTGCAAAACTTTGGAATCTTGCAAGGAGAGGCGATTGCTATGATTCCAAAAATTTGGCTTCATTCTCTCTTAGAGCTCACTTCCGCGCACAACCTCATCGTTCCAACCTTTAACTATGACTTCCCTAAAAGTCATTTAGAGGATTTGCGATTCCAACAAAGCAAAATCGGAATCCTAAACGAGGAGTTTAGAAAAATCGCCCCGCTTAGAAGCACACACCCGATGTTTAATTTCTGTGGATTTGGCAAAAATGCGGAGACAATCATTCAGCCTGCGACATTAGAAAGCAATCCTTTCTTACAAACAAGCGTCTTTCATCGCCTCTTTTTGGAAAATGCGTTAATGCTTTTTTTGGGTATTGATTTGCGCGTTTGCACCTTTATGGTGTATGTAGAGGCAATGTGTGAAGTAAAATACCGATTCTTTAAGCCTTTTTTGGGAGAAGTCATCACGCTTAAAGGACAGAGGTTTGCAGGGGAGTTTTATCATTTTTGCTTACCGCAAAGTGAGAGGCTCAAAGTAAGCTACCATAGAATCCAGCAAGAGCTAATGGAAGCAAATATTTTGCGATTCTTTCCTCTAGGTGGAAGTGGAATCTATGCCTTTAGGGCAAAGGAGTTTTTTTGCTTTGTCCAAAACCGCTTGAGACA
Source organism: Helicobacter sp. (assembly GCA_022766795.1). Classification (GTDB taxonomy): domain Bacteria; phylum Campylobacterota; class Campylobacteria; order Campylobacterales; family Helicobacteraceae; genus Helicobacter_D. The sequence continues at coordinate 784 of JALEPE010000027.1, read as the reverse complement.
AGAACCCTTTATCTTGCTAGAAACGCCCCCTAAGGCGTATTATCAATGGATTGATAATGCCGAGCAAATCATTGGGGGGCAGTGGAATTGACTGCGGAGAGATTATCCTGCAAAATCTATTCTGCTAGATTCTACCTCACTGATTTAAAACTTACGCAATAACAGCCAACTAGCTTTTAATGCCTTTGTAGAGATTTGCGATTCTCTAATGCAATGGAATCTCTCCTTAAAAACACAAGAAAAGAGCAGAGATTCTGCGCTGCACAAAGCAAGAGATTTGCCAAACAATGGAATCGTTAAATAAACTAAAAAGAATCCTGAACTTTTCTTTTTTTTAACTTTTTCTAAGGGGGCAAGGGGTTCTACTTGCGAAGCGTCCCCCTTCCCCCTTAAATCCCAAACCCCTAGCACGCTTACCCCTCTGTCCTTACCCACCACCTAGTCCTTGCGAGGCAACGCCGAAGCGCGCATTTTTGCTAGATTTATGGATTTTAAAAGTTTTAGAGTTTGGCGGAGGCGAGATTGGCATAATGGAATCCCAAAAAGTTGCGAAGGCAATTTTGGATGTTTTTGCAAAAGATTGGGAATATTTTATTGTATAGTCTTATTCTGCATTTTTATTAATACGCTACTTCAATGACGATTCTAGGGTGATTGGAGTATATAAAATTTAAAAATAAAAAATACAAATCTTGGAATAAATATTGCTTAAATCCTAGCAAATTTGTCTTTTTTAGGAGTTTGCTATGGGAATCTTTACTTATAGTCCAGCGCGCGCACTAGC
>JALEPE010000026.1 GCA_022766795.1 Helicobacter sp. | reverse complement strand
CTTTAAACCTCCTTCCTCAAAGCAAAGAGATTCAGACCTTAAACATTGGAATTATACACATTTTAATCTTAATAATGCCTTATTTTGTATTAAAATAATACTTTAATGTTTGACAAAAGAATAATTTTAAAGTATAATCATCGCTTAAAACCAGTATAAAAGATTGAAAAATGGAAAATTTAGTAAAACAAACTTGCAAAGAGTTTAATCTAACTTATAAAGAATTGGGCGAGAAAATCGGGCTAAGTGAAGCGAGTATCAAACGCCTTGCTACAAGCGAGATTAATTCACAAGTGGAACAATCTCTTAAAATGCTTTACAGAATCGCAGAGTTAGAAGCAGAGTTAAAAGACTTTCGCACATTAAAAGAGATTCTAAGTCGCTAGGATTCTATAAATCCCACACCAATTAGACGCGTAATTGGTGCTTATGAATTGCTTTATAAGAGAATGTAAAACGCTAACCTAATAGCCCTAGTCCAGATTCTATCACATTCCTTTCATTGTGTATTTTGCTTCTACGATTCTTAGAATCTTTTGTTAAGGCATTGTTTGCCATTGTATAGACTTTGCCCACAGGTGCAGGTAATGCAAAATCTATTGCACCCCCTACATAATCTATTGCACCAAGTGTGCCACTGCGTCTTGTAATTTTTGTGTCAAAGGTATAGTTTTTGTTGCCTAACACCCCAAAGCCTTGCGTATAGACACTTCCAACAAGTGCCTTTCTTAAAAATTCAGGCTCAAAATTTAAATGCCCGCTACCACTCCCCGGTAAAAACTCTAACATTTGAATATGTGGCACAATGCTACCGATTCTAATTGTGCGCGCTGTGTCGCCATTTTGATAATACACTAGCTCACTTCCGAAGTATCCATCAGGCATTGGAGTAATAAGCTGTTGGTATGCCGCATAGGCACCAATTGCTAGCAAATTCACTAAGGCTTGTTTGTTCCAGCTATCGCCTTTCACACTTTTTGCTCGCGGGTTAATCTGCCTCCACATAATTGGTGTTGCGTGGTAAATGAATTGCACAAAGGGTAAGAATCCTAGTCTATCCGCATTTTTTAGCCAATAAGGCATAGGCTTAGAATAATCAGGCAATATTTCGCTAGTGAGTTTTAAGGCTTTATCCATTTCCATCCCTTCCTCCATAAAGCTTTTAGCAAGAGAAAATCTAGCCAACACATCCTCGGCATTATAGACATTGCCTAGCTTATTATGGAAGGTTTTAAGTAGATTTTCCTTACCTGCCTTAATGCCATTATGCTTAAGGTGATAATTATCTGCAATGACATTTAAAAAGCTTTTATCAAAATACCCTCTGCGCTCTAATTCCTCTAATAATTGCATATCTTTACTTTCTGTTACGCTACCGCTCTTAAGGTATTTATTGTTAATCTTTGCTTCTTTGTAAGCCTTGTAGTCTTTAAATATTTTTCTACCCATCGCTATATTTTTTAATAGATACGCCCCCGCTTTATACTCCCCACTTGCTAGCATAAATGTTACATTCCCTAAAATATTATTCATATGTGAAAAGGGATTCCATATTGTCTTACCCGCTTTCCATAATCCTACTGCTTCTTTTAGAAGCTTTTGCGCTTTAGAAAAATCCCCATAGAGTTTGTAGAATGTGTCTTTTAAATCACTCGCAACTTCTGCTTTAACATAATAGTTTTTAAAAGGATTGCCAATAATTCCAAACTCCCCTTTTGTATCTACATATCCCACAGGGGCTTTATTAGATTCTGCTTTTATAATAATCTTTTTTGCTTCTAAGCCCTTTAAGAAGTCGTGGGTATAGAGTTGCTTTTGCAAATTGAAATTATAGATTACTTCACTCGTAACGATGAAATAACTTCCTAAGTGCATTATTGTATGTATTTTGTGATTTCAAATTATATTTTGTAGTTTTGATTGGATGTTGAATTTGTATGGTGCCGAGGGTCGGAATCGAACCGACACGGGGTTGCCCCCACCAGATTTTGAGTCTGGCGCGTCTACCAATTTCACCACCCCGGCAAATAAAGAGTGTAATTATATCTAAAAAAATAAAATATTAACTTAAATTTTCTAATAATCAAGAATTGTAAGATTCTGTATTAGAATCCCACCACCTTGCCATTGCAAGATTTTCCACCCCAACATCATTGCGAATACTAGCGAAGTAATTTACCCACACTATGCAAATCCATTCTTCAATATTTATTTAAGACTCCATTGCAAAGGCTTCTGTGTGCTAAATTGTGAATTTGCAAGCGTGGGTCAGCGTTTTGCACAAACGCTTCAGGTAAAGCCCTCACAAAGACGGAGGGAGCGCAATGATGGAATTCAATTTCATTAAAGCATTATTCCTCTTGATATTTTTCCTTATCCCAACCGCCACCGAAGGCTTTATAAAGGCTAATTACGGCACTTAGGGATTCCAACTGCGCACTTTGCTGACTTAACTCTGCACCAAAAAGCGCACTCTGTGTGCTAAGCACTTCAAGATAATTCGTATATCCCTCTCCATAGCGGAGATTCGCAAGTTCTAATGTGCGCCTTAACGCCATTACTTGCTCATCTAAACTTCCTAGTTTCTCGCCTGTCATTTGGTAATTGAATAAACTCGTCCTTACCTCACCAAATGCTGTGCGCAAAGTCTGTCCATAGGTTAAAAGCATTTCCTTATATTGCGACTTAGCATAATCCACATTTGCACTTGTGCGCCCGAAATCTAGCAGATTCCCTACGAAATTCCCGCCAAAATTCCAAGTAGAATTGGAGTTGCGGATCAATTCATTGAGTTGCGGACTTGCATAGCCAAAAAGCCCCGTCAAAGAAATCGTTGGAAAATAAGCACTCCTAGCGATTCCAATATTAAAATTTGCCGCTTTTAGATTCTGTTCGGCAGCTTCAATATCCGGTCTTTTTTCTAAAATTGTTGAGGGCAAACCCACTTCAATGCTTGGAGGATTGGGCAGTGTTTGTGGCTCTGTTGGAAGCGCATTAGCAAAAACTCCTGCTCCATCGCGTCCAAGCAGAATCAAAAATGCACTTTGTGCAGAACTCTGCTCCATTAAAAGACTTTGTAGCTGTGCGCGGACGCTCGCCATTTCCGACCTCGCTTGTTGCATATCAATCTCTGAAATCTTACCAACTTCAAACTCTTTTTTGCGGTATTCATAGTTTTCTGTGCGGCTTTTGAGAGTGTTTTGAGAAATTTGCACCTGATTATTGAGTGTTAAGATTCCAAAATAACTCTCCGCAACATTTGCAACAAGGCTTAAACGCACCATATCCCGATTTGCTTTCACTGCAAAGAGTTGCGCTAAGGCTCTCCTATCTGCGTCCCTTGCGCGTCCCCACAAATCAAGCTCAAAGCTCAAAATCGCACTTAAAGAAAAATTGTTGTAATTATCGGGCTGATTCTGCGCAACATTCTTGCGATTCCTTGTTGCTTCGCCCTGTGCTTGGATATTAGGATAGCGGTCGCTTCGCGCATAACTCCACTGACTGCGCGCCTGCTCAATCCTCTGCATTGCAACAAGCAAATCATAGTTATTCGCCAAAGCCTCCTCTACAAAGGCATTTAACTGCGTATCGCCAAAATCCTCCCACCACCTTGCAGAAATCTCCATTTCCTTTGCAGATTCCAATGCCTCTTTGGAATCGGGGAGATTGGTTTGGGGTTGTGTGTATTTGGGCGAGAGAGAACAACCGCCCACGCCAAGTGCCAAAGCTAAAATAAAACTTAAATTAATTTTGTGTATCTTTTGGTTCATTTTTACTCCTAAAAGATGCAATAAATTCACTAAATCTTGCAAAATATGTATAAAATAAAGGAATAAAGAAAGTTGCGATAAAAGTCGCCGCAAGCATTCCACCAATAACCCCTGTCCCGATTGCGTGGCGGGACGCCGCCCCCGCACCCGTGCTAATGGCAAGAGGAAAAACCCCAATCGTAAAGGCAAGAGAAGTCATTACAATCGGGCGGAATCGCAGACGCGCCGCCTCTACAGCGGAATCATAAATATCTTTGCCCTCATTCTCGCGCGCTTGCATTGCAAATTCAATAATTAAAATCGCATTTTTCGCCGCTAAGGCAATGAGTGTGATTAATCCCACTTGGAAATAAATATCATTGTTTAGCCCTCTAAGCCAAGTTGCTAAAATTGCACCAAAAACCGCAAATGGCACAGCGGTAACAACTGCAAGAGGCATTAACCATCGCTCATATTGCGCCGCTAGAATCAAGAATACGAACACAAGCCCAAAGATAAATGCAACCGCACCCGTTCCACTACTCGCCTTTTCTTGATAAGAGCTTCCTGAAAATGATACCGTATAACCCTCTGGCAAAACTTCGTTTGCTACTTCCTCAATCGCCAAAAGCGCGTCTCCTGAAGAATATCCCGGCTTAGCGTCTCCCATTAGTTTTGCTGCTGGGAAAAGATTAAATCGCTCCAAAATATCTGGTCCAATCACGCGCTCATATTTCACAAGTGCGCTAATAGGCACAAGCTCTCCTGTGTTAGAACGCACAAAAACATTGCGCAAATCCTCTGGCTTCTCCCTAAATGGGCTTTCAGACTGCACATTTACCTTATAAGTGCGCCCAAAAAGATTAAAGTCATTAACATAATAAGAACCAAAGGTTGCCTGAAGCGTTGTAAAGACATCATTGATATTCACGCCCATTGCCTTTGCCTTTGCGCGGTCTAAATCCAAATAATATTGCGGCACATTCACACTCAAAGTCGTGCGCACCCCTGTGAGTTCTGGACGCTTTGCCGCCGCTTCTAGCACAAGTTGCGTATTTTTCTGTAAATCCTCCGTAGAACCTCCCGTGCGGTCTTGGATATACATTTCAAATCCGTCTGTCAAGCTAAGCCCCATAATCGGAGGAGGATTGAGTGCAAACATAATCGCACTAGGGTATTGCATTAACTGCCCAGTCATTGCACTAGCCAAAGCTTGAGAGTGCTGCTCGGGTTTCTTCCTTTCCTCCCAATTCTTTAGTTTAATAAACGCAGTCCCCGCATTACTTTTAACTGCACTAGAGAGAATATCATAACCTGATAATACCATAATGGCTTCCATATTGGGATTATCCAACGCCACTTTTGTTGCAAAATCTGTCATTTGCGTGGTTTTATTTAACGCAGTTGCGGGCGGTAGTTGCATTGAAACTAGCAATGTCCCCTTATCCTCTGAAGGCACAAGCCCGGTTGGCACACGCGTAAAAAGCCCCATTGTAATGACAAGCAACCCAACAAAAAGAATCACATACAAGATTCCACGCCGAATCGTATGTGCGACTTTATCGGTGAATTTATGGGTTAGCCAATCAAAGAAATTATTAAATTTCCTAACAATATAAAAAGGTTTAGGCTCTTTTGTTTTTAAAATAGATACACAAAGTGCGGGTGTAAGCGTCAATGCAACAAATCCCGAGATAATCACCGAAATAACAATGGTTACCGCAAATTGCTTGTAAATCTCTCCACTAAATCCGCCGATAAATGCCACTGGGATAAACACCGCAGAAAGCACTAGCACGATAGCGATAACCGGGCTTTGAATCTCATCCATAGCCTTAATTGTTGCGTCTTTGACGCCCAATTTTTCAGAGTGAATCAGCCGCTCCACATTTTCAATAACGATAATTGCGTCATCTACAACGATTCCAATCGCCAAGATCAATCCAAAAAGTGTCAAAAGATTGATAGAAAATCCTAGCAAATACATTCCCGCAAAAGAACCAATGATAGATACCGGCACGGCAATGACTGGAATAATTGTAGCGCGGAAATTTTGCAAAAAGAAATAAATAACAATCACAACAAGAAGAATCGCCTCTATAAAGGTTTGAACAACCTCGCCAATAGAAACTTTAACAAATTCTGTCGTATCATACGCAACCGCATATTCTAAACCATCGGGAAAATTTTTTGAAAGCTCCTCTAGTCTTTGGGATACACCATCGGCAACATCTAACGCATTTGCGCCGGGTTGCAAGAATATACCAAACGCAATAGCGGGTTTGCCCTTATATTTTTCGCTTAAGCTGTAATCCTCTGCTCCAAGCTCAATCCTTGCAATGTCTTTTAAACGCAAAGCGGAGCCGTCCTCGTTTGTTTTAATCAAAATCTCTTCAAACTCTTTTGCATCGCTAAAACGTCCTTTGGTTGTAACACTATAAGTAAATTCCAAATTGTTTTTCACAGGCTCTTGCCCAAAGAATCCTGCGGCAAACTGCGAGTTTTGCTCTTGGATTAGCGCAATGACTTCAGAGGGCGTAAGATTGTATTTTGTCAATTTGTCTGGAGAGAGCCAAACACGCATAGAATATTCTTGCAAACCAAATAAAGTCGCGTCCCCTACACCCGGAACGCGCTTTAGCTCATCTAAGATATTGATAGAAGCATAGTTTGCGATATAAATCTCATCTTGGTTTGGCATATCAGAAAACAACGCATAAACAGCAAGAATCGTGGAGCTTCTTTTCTCCACCGTAACGCCATATCTTTGCACTTCTTGAGGCAATTTACTCAATACTTGCTGGACGCGGTTATTGACATTAATCGTTGCTTGGTCTGGATCAGTTTCATTGGCAAAATACACATTGATACTTAAAGAACCCGTAGAGGTAGAGGAGCTTTGCATATAAATCATATTCTCCACCCCATTAATGCTAGCCTCTAGCACACTCGCAACATTGCTTGAAATAACTTCCGCACTTGCACCCGGATAAGTTGCACTCACAACCACTTGCGGAGGTGTTACTTGAGGATATTCCTCTACAGCCAAAGAAAAGGCAGACAAAGCTCCCGCAATGACAATGATAATGGACATAACCATTGCCAAAACAGGACGCTCAATAAAAAACTTAGAAAACATTTAGATTCCTTTATTGAGGCTTTGTAGCGTTTGTAGGTGCTTGTTGGATTGGTGTTACAGGAACACCCGGACGCAATTTAATCAACTGACTTGTGATAATAACATCTCCTGTATTTAAACCACTCTTAACAATGACATTATTTCCTATATTGTAACCCAAAACTACGGGGGTTGGTTGCGCTTTACCCTCTACAATTTTAAACACGAAACTGCCTTTTGCATCTTGCATTAGCGCAACTTGTGGAATCATAATAGAATTTTTTGCGATGATTCCATCCAAGCGAATGCGTGAAAACTCTCCGGGCACTAGCAAATGCTCGGGATTCTCTACAATCGCACGCGCTTTAATAGTTGCCGTGCCTGATTCTAAAACACTATCAATGAAATCCAATTTACCAAGACTATCAAAAGGTGTGCCATCAGGAAGCAAGTAAATCACCTTGACATTTTCGTGATCTAAAGTGCGTAAGAAATAATAATCGTTGCTAGGAATAGAAAACTCTGCATAAATAGGGTCTAATTGCGTAATCGTTGTCAGCACATTATCTGCACCTGCCTTGCCCACCAAATCCCCAATATCGTATCGCTTCATACTTACTTTACCGCTTGCTGGGGCAATCACATTGGTGTAATTCAAATCTACTCGTGCCACATCTAAACTCGCTCTTGCATTTTCATAAGTTGATTGTGCAAAATCGTATTCTTTTGGGCTTAGGGCGTTGTTTTTGAAAAGCTTTTGCGCCCTTACCCAATCGCGTTGCGCGGCTCTAAATTCCGCTTGTGCCTTATTAAATGCGGCTTGATATTTATCCGGCTCAATCTTAAAGAGTTTATCGCCTTTTTTTACCAATCCGCCCTCCACAAAATGCTGTTCTAGCAAAACCCCCTCTACACGTGCGTAAATTTCTACACTTTGTAAGCTCGTGAGCTTGGCAGGATATTCAAAGCTAATTGGCACATCGCCTTGATTGACATTGTAGGTATTAACAGGGATTGCTACATTCTGCTGCGGTGCTTCGTTTTTGTCTTTTTTGGAACAACCCGTTAGCAAAAGCGTTCCACAGACTAAACCTAGAAATACTTTAGACAATATCGCAATCGTATTGCTTTTTTTCATTGTTTTCCTTGTATCTAAAAACTTTCAATAAAATTTTGTAATCACAATTACAAAAAGTTTAAAATTCTAATAAAAATTTACTTAAAAACAAATTTAGTTTATACCGAAAATATCGCCTGAAGTGTAGCCAACCAATGTGAAGCGAAAATGCAATGAAAGCTAAAATCAAGCAACTAAAGCCAATAAATAAAAGTTTAGTTATCTTAAAGAATCTCTAACATTTAAAGGAATCAAGTTGCGTATTTAATTCGCTTGCTTTATTTGCCATTTCTTTAGAAATCTCACTAATCGTATGCACAACCTCACTATTATCACTCGTCAACTGATCCACTTCCCCGATTTGCTTCAATACCGTATGCATTGCTTCAAAAAGCACATTTGTTTTATGCAATGCTTCTGATGAAGCACTAACAGCATTCTCTAAAGATTTTGCACTCGCTTCTAAAATCTCTGTCCCATCCATAGAAGCGTCTGCGACATTGGCAGTATTTTGCACATTGTTACGCATTGCATTATTTGCATCCGTAATAGATTGGACAACAAGATTCACAACCGCGTTAATTTCACCTAAGCTTTTTTGTGTGCGCTCGGCTAATTTCCTAACCTCATCTGCAACTACCGCAAATCCTCTACCCGCTTCTCCAGCGCGTGCTGCTTCAATATTTGCATTCAATGCTAAAAGGCTTGTTTGGTCTGCAATATCCGCAATAATCGTCAATACACCTTTAATTTTGTCTGTTTCTTGCGCACTTTGCTCCAATCTTTGCGCAATATCCTGCTCTGCTGCGACACTCTCTTGCACATCATTAGAGACTTTTAGTAGTAATTTTCTAGTCTCTGTTAATTGTTCTGATGATTCTTGAATCCCCTTTGCACTAAGTTGCACAAGATCTTTTGCACTATGCAGA
>JALEPE010000016.1 GCA_022766795.1 Helicobacter sp. | reverse complement strand
GAGGCGTTAGCCGAAGCAATCCATAATTTTGCATAAAGAAAATTTTTACAATGGAATCCTTATTGATTGATAAAATTATAGATTGCCACGAATGCTACGCATTCTCGCAATGACGCAGTGGTTTTTGTTATTGCCATATTTTTCCCTTGTGGAGTATTTTAACAGAGTCATTGCAAGTGATCAATGCATAAAAATGGGTAAAAAATTAACATTTGAAAAGAATTTTTTGCAAAATGGAAAAATAATATTTAAATTTAATGGATATGCTGTGGAATCCAATATATAATGGCTCTGCTCTTAGATAGCACGAATTGGATTTTAAGAAGGAGCTTTATGAATAAAGTTTTAAGTATGGTTATTTGGGCGATTGTCGCCTTTATTGGTGCTTGGGGCTTTGGTGTTTTAGCATTACACCAAGGTGAGACAATCTCTGCGGTTTGGATTGTAGTAGCCGCAGTGTGTATCTATGCGATTGGTTACCGCTTTTACTCTAAATACATTGCAGAAAAGGTTTTAGGTCTTGATGATGCGCGTGCCACACCAGCATTGACACAAAACGATGGACGAGATTTTTGTCCGACTAATAAGATCGTTTTATTTGGGCATCATTTTGCGGCGATTGCGGGGGCTGGTCCTCTTGTAGGTCCGATTCTTGCCGCACAAATGGGATATTTACCTAGTATGATTTGGATTGTTGTTGGGGTTGTGTTAGCAGGTGCTGTGCATGATTTCACTGTATTATTTGTTTCTATGCGCCGCAATGGAAAATCACTTGGCGAGATTATCAAGTTAGAACTCGGTAAAGGCGTTGGAAGTATTGCAATGATTGGAATCTTAGGCATTATGATGTTAATTATTGCGATTTTGGCATTAGTTGTTGTGAATGCTTTAGCAGAGTCTCCTTGGGGATTATTTACGATTGCAATGACGATTCCGATTGCGATTTATATGGGAATCCATATGCGCTTTTTGCGTCCGGGAAAAATTGGTGAGGCAAGTATTATTGGATTTGTATTATTGATTCTTGCTTTATACTATGGACAAGCGGTTGCACAAAATCCAGAATTGGCAAAGATTTTTACGCTAACACCTGTAACATTGACTTATATCACCATTGGTTATGGTTTTGTTGCGGCAATTCTTCCTGTGTGGTTTTTACTTGCTCCGCGCGATTATTTAAGCACATTCTTAAAAATTGGTGTCATTGTTTTAATGGCGGCGGGAATTTTGTTTGTTGCTCCAGATGTGCAATTCCCAGCCACAACAAAATTTGTTGATGGAAGCGGTCCCGTCTTTAGTGGGCAGCTTTTCCCATTCCTCTTTATTACGATTGCTTGTGGGGCAATTAGTGGATTCCACGCATTAATTTCTAGCGGGACAACTCCAAAAATGTTGGAAAAAGAATCTCACGCAAGAATGGTAGGTTATGGTTCTATGGTTATGGAATCCGCAGTTGCGGTTATGGCGTTGATTACTGCGTGTATCCTAACTCCGGGATTGTATTTTTCTATCAATGTTGCTCCAGCGGGATTAGGCACAACAGGAATCACGGATGTAGCACAAGCCGCAGCAGTCGCAGCACAAACCATTAATAATTTTGGTTTTGTAATTACGCCAGAGGAGATTTTAAATAAAGCAGCAGAAATTGGTGAAAATAGTATCCTAAGTAGAACAGGAGGCGCGCCAACTTTTGCGATTGGACTTGCGATGATTATTTCCGAGATTCCACTATTTAATCAAGGTTCCACTGCATTTTGGTATCACTTTGCAATTTTGTTTGAGGCTTTGTTTATTTTAACTGCGGTTGATGCGGGAACTAGAGCAGGACGCTTTATGGTGCAAGATGTTTTGGGTAATGTTTATAAGCCAATTGGAAACATTCATTCTATGTTTTGGGGTGTGATTGCGACTTTGATTTGTGTTGCAGGTTGGGGCTATATTCTCTATCAGGGAATCACAGATCCACAAGGGGGTGTGAAATCTCTATGGACGCTCTTTGGTGTATCTAACCAAATGCTTGCAGGAATGGCGTTGTTACTTGTTGTAACCGTATTATTTAAAATGGGACGCGCAAAACAAGCTTGGGTTGTGATTTTACCTGCTGCGTGGGTATTAATTTCTACACTTTATGCGGGTATCTTGAAACTTCTCCCTGCAAATGGCGAGAGAATCCACGATGCTGTAAGCCATATTGCGCTTTGGCAAATCAATAGCGCAAAAGCCGCAGAGGCTACAGATCCAGCATTAGCAGAGAGATTTGCAACGATTGCAACAAACAATTTAATTAATGCAGGACTTTGTGCATTCTTTATGTTTGTAACTTGTTTGATTTTAATCCAAACAATCCGCATTTGTATTAAATGTACAAAAGGTGAAAATGATATTCCTCTTTCAGAAACTCCTTATTTAAAAGCGAGTGATTATGAAGGAAAAGTTGCCGCACATGGCTAAATTTTATTGATCCAAAGGGCTTTTCTCCTTTTGGATTTAATACTTTAAGCTTATTTATCTGTAATGGGTTTTATCTTTTGATACTTTATTTTTTAGGGCTTTTATCTTATAATTTTTTAATCATAAATACTTTACAGTGTTAGCCTCAAGGATATTGTTATGAAAAGAATCGTTGCGACTTTAAAAGCACTTTATCGTAAATCTGATAGATTCTTTCATCTGCTTGTGGGTATGCCAAGTTATGATAAATATGTGGAGCATATGCGGCAAAACCACCCCGATAAGATCCCAAAAACACAGAGGGAATTTTTCAAGGAAGCAATGGAAGCTAAATATGGTGCTGGAAGAAATAAATGCTGATGAGGAAGCCATAAGGTTTATGGATACGAACTCATAGCATTCTAGCTTATTCTACAAACTTCATAGAAACAATGGAATCGATTATGCCAAAACGTTACGAAAAAATTATCGCCGCTCTGCAAAAACGCCCTTTAAGCGAAAATGAAATACTAACTTTATTGCTACCTATAGCAGGGTTGTTTGGGGATACACAAAGTGAATTTGAGATTTTTAAAAATAGTGGAATCCCTATTGAAGTGGCACATGAGCGTATTTATTATCGTCCAAATTTAACACCTATTGCACAAGAAACTTTTTGTATTGTAGATATTGAAACCAATGGGCATAATCCTAAAATTCACGCTCCCATAGAAATTGGCGCGATAAAATTTTCTAATGGTAAAATTATTGATTGCTTTGAATCCTTTGTGTTCAATGCGGAGATTCCAGAATATATTACTGAAATTACAGGGATTGACGCAGGTATGCTAGAAGGTGCTCCAGAGCTACCTAAGGTGTTAGAAGCATTTAAATTGTTTTTAGGTGATAGTATTTTTGTTGCGCATAATGTAGGATTTGATTATGAGTTTCTTAGTCAAGCCTTAGAATATTATGGCTATGGATATTTGTATAATCCGCGCCTTTGCACGATTAAACTCTCTCAAAGGTTAATCCAAGCTCCACGTTATTCTTTAGGATTCCTCAATGCAT
>JALEPE010000012.1 GCA_022766795.1 Helicobacter sp. | reverse complement strand
TTTTGATACATTAAACTTTAGTGCGCCCCAGTTAATGCAGTATGGTAAATAGGATTGGATTCCAATGAGGAATCCAATAACACTTAAATCCTATAAGCAATCTCGCCGTGCAAGGAACGATCTAAGCCATTTTCTTCTTGCGCACTCTCTACACGCAAGGACACAAAAAAACTTATCACCTTCAAGATAATAAAACTCACGATTCCAGAGAGTGCAAAGCAAGCAAGAATCGCGATAATCTGCGCAAAAAGCAGGCTAAAATCTCCACCATAAAACAATCCTTCTCCCGCGCCCTCCTCTATAACAAGTGGATTAATTGTGCTTGTTGCAAAAAGTCCCGTTGCGATTCCACCCCAAATGCCTCCAACTCCGTGTAGCCCAAATGCGTCTAGCGTATCATCATAGCCGAGTTTCGCCTTTAAAACACTAATGGCAAAAAAGCAAATCGGAGAGGCGCAAAAGCCTATAATGATACTCGCAAAAGGCGTTACAAATCCAGCAGATGGTGTGATTGCCACAAGACCCGCCACGATTCCGGTAATGCACCCTAAAAGCGTTGGTTTTCCAAATTTTATCCATTCAATCAGCATCCAAGATAACATTGCCCCAATGACAGAGAAATTACTCGTAATAAAAGCATTCATAGCAATAGAATCCACACTCAAAGCACTTCCACTATTAAATCCAAGCCAACCAATCCATAAAAATACTGCACCAATAAATGAAAGTGGCAAAGAATGTGGTAGCAATCCTTTTGTATAATTGCGTTTTCCTAGCATTATACACCCCACAAGTCCCGCAACTCCAGCGGCAATATGCACAACACCGCCGCCTGCAAAATCAAGCGAACCAATCGCCATTAACCATCCTCCGCCCCAAACCCAGTGTGCTAACACATCATAAACAAAGGTGCTCCAGCATAAAATAAAAATTAAAAGCACTCCAAAGCGCATTCTCTCTACCACAGAACCCGTAATAATCGCAGCACCAATCACGGCAAAAAGCATTTGAAACACTGCAAAAAGTTCTTTTGGGATTCCGCCGTGTACGCCATTAGTCTCTGCAAAAAATAAATGGTTAAAATCCCCAATCAATAAAGAAATATCGTTGCCAAAGGCGAGCGTAAAGCCAATGGTAATCCATTGCAACGCAATGATAGCGTATAAAATCAAACCATTAAGTGTCGTGCTTAGGACATTTTGGCGATTCACCATTCCACCATAAAACATTCCAAGTGCCGGCGTCATCAGCAACACAAGAGCAGATGAAGCCATTACAAAGAGAATATCCACAGGCACAAGCGTGTTGTTGTCTGCGCCAAATACAAAATTAGTCAAAGTCAATAGCAACAGCATTGTTTTCATTATTTATCTCCCAGTCTTGTTTGTAAAATTAGCTAGCACTAAAGTGCGTCCTCTCCCTCTTGCCCTGTGCGGATTCTAATAACATTATCAATCGGAATAAGTATAATTTTTCCATCGCCAGCATTGCCTGTGTTGAGTTCTTTTTTTGCAATAGCAACAATAGAATCCACCATTGAAGCTTCCGTTAGAATTTCAATACGAATTTTTGGAAGCAAATCAATCGTTGTTTCACTACCTCGATAAATCTCTGTTTTCCCTTTTTGGTTACCAGCACCCATCACATTACTAATTGTCATTCCCTTGACATTGTGTTGGGCTAATGCCGATTTAAGCGCACTTAATTTTTCAGAACGCGTAATAATCTCAACTTTAAACAATTTTGTCACGAGCTACCTCCATATTTTCAAAAATTACGGCACGAATTCTAAAAAAGAATTGCTTACATAAAACTTAATTTAATATAAATATTTTAATTAAGTTTTAATATTTAAGTTAAAACAAATATTTTAGATTCTGCACTAAAAAATAAGATTCCCATAATACAAAATTTGTTAGGATTCAAACTTTTAAAAAAGGATTTAAAATGCGAAGTTTTTTAATACTATGCCTTGCAATATTTGGTCTGTGTGGTTGCCAAGATGAGGCAAATACAAATGCAATTACAAGTGGGACAAACTATACGCAAACACAAAAAAAGGCTGCAGAAAGTATAGATGTGGAATCCTATACGGAAGTATCCGATGTATTTCTCCCAACAAATACCATTAAAGGTAGCGGAAAGCCCTATTTTCTAGTTTTTAGTGCAAATGGTTGCGTGTATTGTGATAGATTAAAGAATCTAATCCGCGATAATGCCGATATTAAAGCATTTTTAAAAGACAACTATGCACCTTATTATATTAATGTAAGTTATAGCAAAAAGCACGCGGTAGAGTTTATGGGAGAAAGCGTAACAACTGCAGATTTAGCGCAAAAATACAGCATCAAACCCACACCAACACTGATTTTTCTAAGCCATAATGGTAAGGAACTTTTTAGTTATCCCGGGTTTATGCCAAAGGAAAAATTTATGCGGGCTTTAGAATTTTTTAGGGATTCTGCATTGGAGCAAAAAGATACGCAAACCATCAAACAGGAATTCCAAAAATATTTGGAATCCTAAAAATTCCAATTAAGCACTTTTAATGCGCATACTATTCCCCACCACAAGCAAGGAGCTAAGCGACATAGAGAGTGCGGCAATGAGTGGAATCACAAAACCCGCCATTGCAAGAGGAATCGTAAGTGCGTTATACACAAGAGAGATTCCAAGATTTTGCACAATAAAGCGATAAGTGCGCCGCCCAAGCCTAAAAGATTCCAACACGCCTTGCATACTATCATCAAGCACCACCACATCACTCACGCTAATGGCTAAATCTATGCCTCCACCCATTGCGATGGCAATATCACTTTTGCCCAGCGCAATGGAATCATTAATGCCGTCCCCCACCATTACAACGATTTTACCCTCTTTGTGTAGCTTGTCTATGAAATTTGCCTTATCTAGCGGACTTTGTGCGGCATAATATTCTGTAATTCCAACAGCTTGCGCAACACTTTGACACGTCCCCGCATTATCACCGCTTAAAAGTATGCAGGTAATTCCTTTTTGCTGCAATGCAGCAATCGTCTCTTTTGCGTCCTCTTTGAGTGTGTCTTGCAGGGTATATTCTGCTAGAATCTTAGCGTTTTTTGCAAAATAAAAGACACTCTGTGTATTTTGTAGAGGGCTTGGAATCTCTACATTGTGTTCTTGTAAGAGCGCCAAATTTCCGCCCAAATAAGTATCCCCTTGCACCTCCGCCTTGATTCCACGCGCATTGATTTGTAGCATAGAATCCAAAGGAATCCCAGCTTGTGCGCCCGTTTGCTTTGTTTGCCCAATAAACTCTAGCACCGCCTTGCTAATGGGGTGGGCATTTTGTGTGAGCATAGAATATAGGATTCCACAATCTTTAGAATCTAGCGCGTTTTGCGCGTTAAAATACCGCACATTTAAGACTTTGAGTTGTCCCTTTGTCAATGTCCCTGTTTTATCTAAAACGAGCGTGTCCGCTTTTGCAATCGTCTCTAAGAAGCGCGCCTCTTTAAATAGGATTCTATGTTTTAAGGCTTCGCCAAGCCCTATTAAAGAGGCAATGGGCGTTGCAAGGGCGAGTGCGCAAGGGCAAGCAATGATAATCACAGAAATCATCACCATTAAAGAGCGTTCAAAGGGCGCATTAAGTAGATATTCCCAAACCAAAAAAGTGCTAAAAGCAAGGGAGAGAATCACAAGCGAGAAGTAGCGCGAAATACGATTCGCCGCTTCTTGAATCTTAGGACGCGCATTGAGGGAATTTTCTACTAACGTGACAATTTTCATCATCAAGGAATCTTTAAAAACTTTGCTTACTTGATAATTAAAGGGGCAATTTAGAGCCAAGGAACCAGAATAAATGCAATCTCCCGCGCTTTTGATTTGCGGTAAGGATTCCCCGCTCATTGCGCTTTCATCACAAAGGGCTTCCGCGCTTAGTAAAACCCCATCTAGCGCAACGCGCTCCCCCGGTCGCACTTGCACAATATCTCCGATACGCACGGATTCTATGGCAATTTCTTGGAAGTCTTGTGTAGGATTGGAATCCCCAATATTTTTAATGTCTCTAATCTTTGTGGATTCTGTATTTTGTGGAGTTTGTAGCACCCGCACACTTAGAGGCTTTTGCGCATTGAGTTTATCTAGGCTATCCACTGCACTTTTTTTGCCCCGCACCTCTAAAAATTTGCCAATTAACACAAAAGTAATAATCATCGCAACGGATTCAAAGTAGGTTTCACCACCTTTGAAACTTGCATAAATAGAATACAGATAAGCCAAACTCGCCCCGCTAATGACGAGTAAATCCATATTGGGCGTTTTGAATTTTAGTGCAGAGAGCGCACCACGCCAAAAAATGATTCCGCTAAAAAATAGCACAGGGGTAGAGAGTGCGAATCCCGCGAAGTTTAAAATATTGCGCATATCTTGTGAGATTCCGCTAAAATACCCCGCGTATTGCGCAACAGCAATCCACATAATATTCATCACGCAAAAGATTCCAACCACCATTTTAATATAATAATCACGCTTTTCTTTGTTTGCATAAGCCTCCTGCAAACGCGGGTCATAAGCGTGTGCGTTATAGCCAATTTGTCGGATTGTCTGAATGATTTGAGAAATCTTAATTTCCTTTGGATTATAAAGAATCGTGGCTTTGTTGTTGGTGTAGTTAATATTGACTTTCACGATTCCACTTGTTTGGGCAAGGATTTTTTCATTCATCCAAACACACGCCACACAATGGATTCTTTCTAAGATAAGAGAAATCTCGCACAAATCCTCTTTCACACTCACATAACGTTCAAAAAAAGGAGTGGAATCAAAGGATTCTAGGCTTTCATTTTCTAAGGTTTGTGTTGCAGGTTCTAAGGTGTTGTTGCCTAATTTGTTATAAAAATCCTCTAAACCCTCACTATTAAGGAGTTTATAAACGCCCTCGCAACCTTTGCAGCAAAAGTATTTTTCCTCCTTGCCAATTTTGGTTTTTAGTAGCACCTTTTCGTCAAACTCTAAGTGGCAATGGTCGCAGATGTGTTTCATAGAATCTCTAAAAAATAAAGGGTATTGTGCTTAAAAAAGTAATACAAAGCAATCCGCCACTCATTTTATTCCAATGTCCTTGCACAACTAAAAGCAGTAAATACACTAAGAATCCCGCGCTTAATCCAATCGTAATAGAGGAGGTTAGAGGCATTAAGAAAATGATAAAAAAACTTGCAATCAAAGAATCCGTGTCGCTAAAATCAATATGGGAAATCTCCAAAAACATCAACGCACCAATGACAACCAAAATAGGATAAATCGCAAAGGAGGGAATGCTTAAAAACAAGGGCAAAATAAAAAGCGTCAAACAAAAAAACAATGCTGTAAATACCGCGCTAAGCCCACTTCGTCCTCCTGTAGCAGTGCCACTGACAGATTCTAAAACGCTTGTTGTGGTGGAAGTGCCAAGAAGCCCCCCTGCCATTGTTGCCATTGCATCAACTTGCAAAGTGCGCTCTAGCGGTGTATCGCGCTCTGTATGGTCTAAGCCATAAAACAAATTTGCCTTGATTCCAACCCCAGAGAGTGTGCCTAAGGAATCAAACAAATCCGTAACCATTAGCATTAAAATCACGGGGACAAAGGTAAATTTTAAAATGCCAACCACATCTAATTCTAGCGCAATTGGCGTAATGGAAGCGGGAGAGGAAAAGATTTGCGTGGGGGCTTGTGCGATTCCAAAGACAAATCCTATTCCGCTAAGCAACGCAATTGTAAGGATAAACGCGCCTTTGATTTTTAAAACATACAACACAAGCGCAACGATGATTCCAAAAATTCCTAAAAGTGTTGGAATCTGGCTTAAATCGCCAAGCAATAAATTATTGTTTTTTAGCGCAAAGATTCCTAAGCCTTTTAACCCAATGGTTGCAAGAAATGCACCTAGCCCTACACAAAGTGAGAAACGCATGTTTTTAGGGATAGATTTTAGAATCCAAACCCTAAAATTACTCAAGGAAATTAGAGCAAAAATCAATCCCGAAACAAATACGATTCCCAAGCCTTGCTGCCATGAGATTCCATAGCCTTGCACAATGCCATAAGTAAAATACGTACTCAGCCCTATTCCTACACTCATCGCAATGGGTGTGTTCGCATAGATTCCACACACAAAAGTAGAGAGAATCGTAATAAGTGTGATTGCAGTAATTAGGGCTTCTTTAGGCATTCCTGCTTGAGAGAGAATCTCTGTGGAAACTGGAATCACATAGAGCATAGATAAAAAAATCGTAAAACCCGCTAGAAATTCTGTTTTAATATTGCTCCCTTTAGACGGAAGCTGAAAATACTGCTCCACACACTGCTTTGGGTTTAAAGGGTTGCACTTGTGGCATTTTTTCATCTGTTGCTTAGGGTTTTGCGATTCTTTATTGGTCATTATTGCCCTATGCGTTGGGTTCAAATTGTTTTAAAAACTTTTTGAGATTTCGCCCTGCTTGTCGGATTCTATTTTCATTTTCTATTAAAGCAATGCGCACATAATGGTCTCCGTGATTGCCAAAGCCAATACCCGGACTTACCGCGATTTTCGCCTCCTGCAAAAGCCGCTTAGAAAACTCCATACTACCTAAATGCTTGACGCAGTCTGGAATCTCCGCCCAAATAAACATACTTGCCTTTGGTTTTGTCATTTTCCACCCTGCCGCTCCAAAGCTATCAATGAGCACTTCCATACGATGTTCGTATTTGTTTGCAATCTCTTGCACACAAGTTTGGTCGCCATTTAAGGCAATCGTAGCGGCAATTTGAATCGGCGTGTAAAGCCCATAATCTAGCCACGATTTAATTTTTTGCAATGCGCCAATGAGTTTTTCATTTCCCACCACGCAACCCACGCGCCAACCTGCCATATTGTAGCTTTTAGAAAGCGTGTAAGATTCCACTGCTACATCTAGCGCACCTTCTACCTCAAAAATAGAGGGCGCAACATAGCCATCAAAACTTAAATCTGCATAGGCAATGTCATTAATAATATAAAATCGCTCTTTTTTTGCCAATGCCACAAGTCTTTCATAGAAGCTTTTATAAACAACTACGGTCGTGGGATTGTGTGGAAAATTTGTTACGACAAACTTGGGCTTTGGCATTGTATTGTGCAAGGCTTTCTCCAAACTTGCAAAATACGCGTCCTCATTGAGTTCGTATTTTTCATTCCATTTTAGCCCAAAAGTCGCGACATTCGCACCCGCTAAAATAAAGGCGTAGTAATGAATCGGATAAGCGGGTTCTGCAACAATGGCAGTATCACCCGGATTCGTAATGGCTTGGACTAAATGCACATAGCCCTCTTTAGAACCCATTGCGATACACACTTGCATATCGGGGTCTAATGCGATTCCATATTTGCGTTTATAGGTATCTGCAACAGCAAGGCGTAATTTATAGATTCCTTTACTCGCAGAATAGCCGTGATTCTTTGGTTTATGTGCTGCTTCGCAAAGCTTATCCACAATATGATCGGGAGTTGCCCCATCGGGATTCCCCATACTAAAATCAATGACATCTTCACCCTCTTGGCGCATTTTTAATTTAATTTCATTGATTGCAGCAAAAACATACTTTGGCAGTCTTTTGATTTTTTCAAATTCAATTTCGTCAAACATTTTTTCTCCTTTTTCTTGGATTATTGCATCACGACTTCTAAGCCGTTTTTGGTTGTGATTGGTAAATAATTATCTACAATTTTTACAAACTTTGCACCTTTTGGAATCTCCTTTTGAATTTCGCGCATTAACTTTTCGCTACTGACAATCTCAATAACATTAAGTTGTGCGTCAAAAAATACAATCTTGGGATACCACGCAATATTATTGCTAGACTTTACATCTAGTTTTTTACCACCTGCAACCACATACCAATACTCACCTCTTAAGTTAGCACTAAAATGCATTTCATTGGGCGTTAATACAATGGCTTTAGGGTATTTAAGATTCTGCATTTCTGCCACTGCATAATTCCATTGACTAATATTTGTGCGCTCAATACTTTGCACTTTGTAGCCATACTCCGTCAGCCTTTCTTGCAAAAGTGTCGGATCAATGGCATATTCTGTATTCATTGATAACACAAATTTAAATTGTTTCTCTTGCAATAAACTCTGCTTTACTAAAAAATAATAGTACCCCATAGTATCCAAAACATCATACAACACACTCACAAAAGTTTGCGGATTTTCATCAATCACAAAGGCAATTTCAAGTTCCATTGGTTGCTTAAATTTCAAGCCTAAAAGCCCATTTTGTTTTAAGGTTTTAGAAATTTTATATAAATCAGGCTGTCCTTGTTTATCTAAAAAATAACCTTGATTACTAAAGAGTCTATCAATAAATTTTTGATTAACCTTATAACTTTCAGCCCCCAAAAGCTGCATTATGCGGTAATCCACTGGATTTTGTAAGGTAGCTTCCCCAAATACGCATTTTACAAATATTGCAAGCATGATTAAGCAATATTTCAGCTTTACCACCCTAGCCCCTTTGTTCTTGCATTATACTGACCTTGCGTAATTTGTGAAAACTCCCCCTTTTCATTCACGGCAAAAAACATTTTATTGGCAGAATTAAGTGTAGATTTTTCACCCTTGATATTCATTTCTAACATTCCGTGCCCTGTGATAATTGTCTGCGGACGCTTCAAATCAATCTCAAAAGATTCTGCCGTGATAAAAGAAGTTCTTTTGCCATTATCTAAATACACAATACCCACCCAAACATCACCATTTGGCACAATCACAATATTTTCACTGCGCACGACCTCATCTTTGGGCGTAACTTCTTCTGTGTTGTTTTGCAGATTCTGATCTTTAGCGTTTTGCTCTTGCACTGGAGTTTCTTCATTTTGCGCTAAAGCCGGCTCTGCTTGGGCTTGTAAATCTTTAGATTCTGGAGTTTCACTACGGGTTTCATTATTTTGTTCTGCTACCTTTGGCGTATCTTGCAATTCCATATTTTTTTCTTCGGGATTGCTAGCCGTGTTTGAATCCGCTATAATCGTATTTCCATAAAAATTCATATAAGCGAAAAATCCCACACCCAAAAGCACAACAATAATAGCACCCATCATAGCACCTTTTTTAGAAGCATTTGGAGCAATGTTTTCGTGCGTTACTTTGAAATTTACCAAAGGACCCATCTCGTCTGCTTTGTTATCATAATTCTCCCAAAACGACGCATATTCCTCTTGCCACTGTTTCAAATCCACTTGGTATTCTCGCTCCAAAATCCTTAATAATCCGTTGGTTGTCGCACTATCTTTTAAATCTTTATAGTTACACTCCAAAATATTTTGAATCTTATTTGATGCAATATGCGTGTGCTTTGAAATTTCTCTTGCGCCAATATTTTTTAATTTTTCAATATCTTCCATTTAGAATCCTATCTATTAAAATTGCACCAGCTACGCTGACATTCAGGGAATCAAATTCTCTTTTTTGTAGAATCGCTAGATTTTTGTCCATTTTTTTTAAGATTTTATTGCTTAAGCCTTCTCCCTCATTGCCTAGAAATAATGCTATTTTTCCGCTTGGCGTTTGCATTAGGTTTGTGCCTTGTGCGTTTGTTCCATAAAGGGTAAAATGGGCTAATTTCAATTCATTCGCCACATCTAACGCATTATGTATCACGGCAAAAGGCATATCTAGTAATGCCCCAGCACTCGCGCGTAAAACACCCTCTTGCTTAAAATCCTTTAAGCCACAAATTACGATTCCATTCACTCCTAGCACATAGGCGGTGCGAAAGAGTGCGCCAATATTGCCTACATCGCTGATTCCACAAAGCACAAGCACAAAGTCCATAGCTTTTATTGCGTTAAACTCTAATGGCACTAGAGGTGCAATCTCTAGCAAATAGCCCTGATGATTTCCGCCTTTTGCTAAAGCTTGTGCCTTTTTGGAATCCACGCGCAAAAGCGGGACATTCAGCTTAGCAAATGCGCTAAATTGCTTCTTGTCAATCTCTTTTGCAAGATAAATGCTTTGGATTTTTGCGCTATGATTTGCTAAGATATATTCCGCAATGCGTTTTCCATAAACAATCATTGATTTTATCCTATTTTTTCTTAAAATTTTTGTTTATTTTATCAATAGTTGATAATATTCACTTGCATTTCCGCCTTTTAATTTCGCTAGAATCTTAGCTTTTATTTTAGGTGGAATCTCTAGGCTTAATAACATTTCTTGTGTTAAAACATTCTCGTTTGTATCCAATGGCGCACCGCTTACCACTATCACCCATTCTCCTTTAAGCAATGCAGAATCCTTAGAGCTATGCTGCGTTAAAGATTCTTGGATTTGCGCTAAAGTGCCTTGAAAGGTTTGTTGATACTTTTTTGTCAATTCTTTTGCTAAAAACACTTGCCGATTTTTATCCACTTGTGCCATTAATTCCAAGCTTTCAAGTAAGCGGTGAGGCGATTCATAAAAAATTGTTGGATAAGGATTTTTTAATGCGTTTGCAAGATATTGTGTGCGTTCTTTTAGCTTATGTGGAGGGAATCCCAAAAAACAAAATTCTTTCTCCACGATTCCACTAAAGGCAACAGCAAGTGTTACCGCACTAATCCCGCCTAAAACCTCATAGGGCAGATTGTGTGTTTGCAAATATCGGACAAGCTCCACGCCCGGGTCGCTGATACAAGGCATTCCTGCATCACTTAAAAAACCAATGTTTTGACTGAAAAACTCTAAGGAAATTTGGCTTAAAAATTGCGTTTGGTTGTGTGTGTGAAAGGCAAAATATTGATAGTCTTTGAGGGGCAAAAGTCCGCGCTCCACTAGAAGCGAAACTAACTTTTTACTCACTCTTGTATCCTCACACAAAAGCACCTCGCATTCTCTCAAGGCTTCTAATGTGCGGAGTGTAATGTCTTGTAGGTTACCAATGGGTGTAGGCAGAAAAGTAACCATATCCCAATCAATGAGTTATTTTAGATTGTATCTTTGTTTAAACTTCTCAACTCTTCCAGTCGCATCAACTACCTTGTCAGAACCTGTATAAAAAGGGTGGCAAAAGGAGGAAATATCAATTCTTAATGTGGGTTTTGTGCTTAAAACTTCAATTTCTTTGCCACTTGTAACGCAAGTTACTTTGCAAGGGACATATTCAGGGTGGATTCCTTTTTTCATCATAACAGCCTTTAAAATTTAGATAAAATGAAGCGCAAATCATATCTAAAAAATACTAAGATTTAGCATAAATTTTAAAATTCTTTAGCATATTTTTGTTAATATCTTTTTTTAGAAATTTTGAAATTGGAGCAAAGATGATTACACCACGCACTTTAAGTGGCTTTAAAGACCGCTTACCCAAAGAATCTTATGCAAAATCAAAAATGCTCAAACGCATTGTAGAATCCTTTGAAACCTTTGGTTTCTCTCCCATTGAAACCCCGCATTTAGAATATGCAGAAATTCTAAAAAAGCAAGGGAGTGAGGAGATTCAAAAGGAAATGTATCACTTCTTAGACCACGGAGGACGCGAGGTTGCGTTGCGGTTTGATTTAACCGTTCCTTTGGCGCGTTTTATTTCGCAATACAAAAACGAGCTTGGTTTGCCTTTTAAGCGGTATTGCATTGGCAATGTGTTTCGCGGGGAACGCGCACAAAAAGGGCGTTATAGGGAATTTACGCAATGCGATTTTGATTTTATTGGCACACAAAGCATAGGAAGTGATGCGGAGATTGTGCAAGTGATTTATCAGACTTTGCGCCATTTGGGTGTGGAGAGATTCACGATTGCCTTAAATCATCGCAAAATTTTTAATGGCTTGATGGAATCTTTAGGTGCGGAATCGCAAACGATTGAAACCTTAAGAATCCTTGATAAGATTGATAAGATTGGGCGGGAGAGCGTGTGTGAGGAATTACAAAGTAAAACGACTCTTCAAGACGCGGATATTACAATGCTTTTGGATTTTATTGCGCAAAAGCAAGAGGGCAGTGCGCTAGAGTTTTTAGGTAAATTGGAATCCTTTAGTGCAAACGCGGTATTTCAGCAGGGCATTAGTGAATTAAGGGAGCTTTGCAAACTGCTTCGTTCGCTGCTTCCACAAGAATTTTATCAAATCAATCTCTCTATTGCGCGTGGGCTTGGGTATTACACCGGAATCATTTATGAGACGACATTAGGGGATTTGCCCACATTGGGTTCTGTTTGCTCGGGTGGGCGATATGATAATTTGACGCAAAATTTCTCTAGCGATTCTTTAAGTGGCGTGGGGGCTAGTATCGGGCTAGATAGACTGCTTGCAGGATTAGAGGAGCTAGGATTAATCAAGGGGGGCGTGAATGTTGCAAATGCCTTGCTAATTCCGCTACATTCGCTAGAGTATGGCTATTTTGCGGCACAGAATTTGCGGAATCTTGGCTTAAAAATTGAGGTGTATCCAGAAATCGTGAAACCTAAAAAATCCTTTGCGTATGCGAATGCTAAGGGCTATAAATATGTGATTGTGCTAGGGGAGGAGGAGGAAGCGCAAAAGACTTATACGCTTAAAAATATGGAAAGCGGAGAGCAAAAAAATCATTTGAGTTTAGAATCCCTCGTGGAGTGTTTGCGGGTTGTAGAATCTTAAGTGCGCCCTTGTGGGGTAAGAATTAGGAATCTTTACTACTGCACCCTTATGAGATTCTGCATTAGTGGAAACAGGGATTCCACTCTGTCATTGCGAGAAGTTGCAAGAATTCGTGGTGTGTATTTGTGATAGTAAATTTACCCGCTTTAATGTAAATCCACAACTTTAGATTGCCTTTATGTTTCTTGCTTTGTCATTGCGAGAAAATTTGAAAAATTTTCGTGGCGTGCAAATGCGTAGCATTTTCACCCGCTTTAGCGCAAATCTATAATGCAGCATACTTTAGATTTTACAATACAATCTTCAAATTATGCCTGATTATGGATTACTTCGACTAATGCCTTGCAATGTAGCTTCATATCATTGCAAAGCCCTTTAGGGTTGTGGCAATCTATATAATCTTGCATACCCACGATTCCATTACAGAATCCCTATCCCCTACCCCATTGAATCTTGCAAATTTAGATAAGACTTTAGCTCATATTCAAACTGCTCTTGCAAAGATTCTGGAGATAAAATCCTAATATAAGGTAAAAAGCACTTGACAAGATTCAAGACTTCGCCCACATAACCAAAGTAGCATTCTACGATAAAATCTGTTGGCGATTCCTCTAGGATTTTATATTTTATTAAGAAATTCTTGCGAAAAATATATTCCCTTGCCGCGTTAGAAATACACAGACGCACTAAAATTGGGTTTTGCGAAACCCAAGCGGTAAGGCTTTGGTTGATTTCATCAATGATTTTTTTGCTCGGCTTAAAACCTTGTAAAATTTTCAAACAACTAATTTTGGATAATGTAAAGTATTTTAAAATCTCCTTTTCCTCTGCAAGTAGATACCAAACGCCATTATGATGTGTGAGCGCATAGGGATTTGCTTCTCTATCTTTTCCTTTATAAGTAAATCTCACTTTTTGGTAATCGCAACTTGCTTGTTTGAGTTGCAAAAAGATATGCGCAATATTTGCGGAGGATTCTATATGGTGGTTTTTGATAAGAATCTTTGGGGTTAATGACTTTGTTGGTTGATTGTTTTCATCTAAAATGGGGGGGCAAAAGGTGATGAGGAAGCTTTAGAGTTTAGAATCTCATTGAGCATTGATTCATCAAGCTTTGGATACAACTCGCCAATACCGCTAAAAAGTGCGAAATCCCTAATATCCCGCAATCCATACAATCCAAAGGAAGCTTTACCCAAACAATAACTTCCCTCCTTGTCTCTAACAATTTCTAAAAAATCAAACCGCTCATTCAAATCCCGCTGAATTGTGCGCTTACTAACCCCAAACTCACGCGACAAATCCTCTATGGTAAAACTCTCGCCACCAATGAGCTTCTTTAGGATTAAAGCCAAACGCATTGCAAGCGTATCGTGCTCCATTCTCATTTTGTCTCCTTTTAAAAAGATTCATTATAGCATAGAAAGTGTCGCGCTCTTGTCGCGAGAGTTGTTTTGAGTAGCAAAAATTTGATTTGTCTTTGCAAGATTCGCAAAAGAATAATTTGCCATTGCGTCCTTGCGAGAATGCGCAGAAGTCGTGACGGTTTGTTTTTCGTCATTGCAAGGGACAACGCAGTGAGCAACAAAGCAATCCATAATGTAACAAACAGGGCGTTTTATTTTTCGTCATTGCGAGAAAATTTGAAAAATTTTCGTGGCGTGCAAATGCGTAGCATTTTCACCCGCTTTAGCGCAAATCTATAATGCAACATACTTTAGATTTTACAATACAATCTTTAAGTTATGCCTAATTATAGATTGCTTCGCCATTTCATTCCTCGCAATAACAAAAGCGGGAGACGCAATGACATAATGATTTGCTTCTTGTCCTTACGAGTTTCAAAGAATCGTAGCCTTTAACAAAAAAATCCCTAATAAATACAAACCATTGCATTCTATACGACAAATCCTGTCCAAGCGGTTTTGTATAATTTTGAAAATTTAATTGATAGGAGAAAAAATGAAAAATGGACATTAACCAAAGTAAAGAGAATGAAACGATGAATTTTCCTTGCACACATTGTGGAATCTGTTGCAAAAATATCTCCAATATTGCGGAATTAAAAGAGTTTGATAAAGGCAATGGAATCTGCAAACACTTAAATTTACAGAGTAATGCGTGTGAGATTTACGACACGCGTCCGGAGATTTGCAGAGTAGATGTGAGTTTTGAGAAAGTGTATCGGAAGTTTTTTAGCAAAAGTGAGTTTTATGCTCTCAACATTTCTGCTTGTGAAGCGTTACAAGCAATCAACAAATTCAATTAAAGGAGACAAAATGCCATTACCATTGATACCTATTGCAGTAGCAGGAGGAACTTTATTAAGCGTTATATTTGCAGGAAAAAAGGGAAAAGAGGCTTACGACAATTACAAAAAAGCTGGAGAGTTAGTCAATCAAGCGACAGAAAACTATAATAAAGCCGAAAGCACACTCAAAAAGGCGCAAGAAAATGTTGCAGATGAGTTTGATGAACTAGGATTTCTACAAAAATCCATCATTGAAAATAGCCTTGAGCGATATAAGAATCTTATAGATCAACTAGATATTAAAGATTCTAAGGAACTTCAAGAAATCATCGGAAAAGAAACCATTGAAAATATCACCCAAATAGAGCAAGTCATCACAGCCTTAAAATCTGCATTAAGCGGAATCGTAGCGGGTGGAGTCGCTGGAGGTATGGCGGGGTTTGGTGCAGTAGGTGGAGTGGGACTGCTTGCAACTGCTGGGACAGGCACAGCGATTAGCTCACTCTCTGGTGTCGCGGCAACA
>JALEPE010000101.1 GCA_022766795.1 Helicobacter sp. | reverse complement strand
GGAGTTTTTAAGTATTTGCTATAATATCAGATTATTTTAGCTTAAGAGTTTTACAAAATGAGTTGTAAAGATTCATTAAAACAAATCAAAAATTCATTAAATTCTTTATTTAAATATGACTTACAACAAAAACACTCCCGCGCTTATATTTTCTACATTTTTAAAAATTTTTCAACACCCCTTGACAAACACTAAGTGTTAGGCTTTATAATTGCAGAATCTTTTTGTTTCAAGGAGAACAAATGCAAAAACTCATTGCTGTTGCTTTGGTTGCAACTTTAGGTTGCGCAAATATCACTTGTGCAGAGGAGGCGAAAATGCAAAAGACGCAAGAGGTGGTGAAGGCGGGAAATCTTGGAGGATTCAAAGGAGATTCTAAAATCTTTAGCGGTGAAGTGAGTGTTAAAATGCTTTTTAAAAGCGATTATTATCGTTCTTTTGGTGGAGGGGAAGTTACCTTTTCTCCTCGCGCAAGGACAGCGTGGCATACGCACCCTGCAGGGCAAACGCTGATTGTTACACAAGGCAAGATTTATACAGGCACAAAAGCGGGAATTACACAAATTGCAAAGGTTGGCGATGTAGTGCTTTGTCCGCCTGATATAGAGCATTGGCACGGAGCGGGTTTAAAAGAAAAGGGTGTGCATATCGCCCTTACACACGAGAAAGACGGCAAGAATGTTACTTGGCTAGAGCTTTTAAGCGATGCAGAATATGAGGGCTATATCAAGGAAGCAGAAAGTAGAGTGAAACAGTAAGATTCTTGAAATCTTAGAATCTACAAACAAAGAAATCTAAAGAAGCAACGCGTCTTTTTAGAGGTTCTGTAAAGATTTATCAACTCCTTATGTTACAATTCTCTTTTATTGTCCAAAACTCATAAAGGGAATATAGTGCCAGAAAATATTTTACCCAAAACACTCTGTGATATAGTGGGTTTTCTAAAATCTAAAGATTTTTCGTTATCCTCTCACACAAGAGATGGGAGGCTAAATTCCGCTTTTAATGAAGATGAGATTTTTAATCTTTTAGAGCAAAACTTTTCTATCAATCGTCCAAATATGCGCGATTGGGTAAATTTTAGCTTTGAGGAAAACAATAACTTTTATCCTAATTAATATTAAAGTAAGCACGACAAAAACAGCGGATAATCTTAACTGCAAACTAGGAATTTATTATGCTCTAACAGGCAAGATTCCACCTTTTAGCAATGGCGTAATTTGGGAGACATATTTTAAGAATCTTAAAGTTAATTTAAAAGAAAACAATGCGGATTATTATTTTCTCATCATCAACAAAGACAATCCAAAAGATATTTTTGCTACCTCTTTAAAATCCCTACAAAATCTTACTCCAAATGGCAACAACCTCCCTTTTCAAGCTAAATGGGACAATAATCGTGAAATTATCAAAAGAACATTCAAAGAAGCAAAAGATTTTATTTTAGGCAATTTTGGGGAATCCTTAAAACTAAGGGCTGATGCCTATTTATCTTTCAAAAAGTATTTTGATGAATAATCTTAATGTAGAGCATTTAGGGCAGGTTTTTACCCCGCCGCATATTGTAAGTGATATGCTAAATCTTATCCAAAGTAGCAAAAAGCTAGAAAATCCACGATTCCTAGAGCCAAGCTGTGGAATGGGGTGTTTTTAAAGAATCTCCCCCCTAATAAAGTAGGTATTGAATTAGATTCAAATGTTATTTGCGATAAGTCTATCTTGCAACAGGATTTTTTTGCCTACCCAATCAGCGAAAAGTTTGATTGCATTATTGGCAATCCGCCCTATGTGCGCTATCAAGATATTTTAGAATCCACCAAAACCCTTTTAGCCCCCTACAAAAATGTTTTTGATTTACGCTCAAATTTGTATCTTTTCTTTATCTATAAATGTATTCTGCATTTGCAAGATAAGGGGGAACTCATCTTTATCACTCCACAAGATTTTTTAAAAAGCACGGCGAGCGTAAGGCTTAATGGGTTTTTATTTTCACAAGGGAGCATTACAGATTTTATTGATTTGGGCGATAAAAAGATTTTTGATAAAGCCCAGCCAAATTGTGCAATATGGCGTTTTGAAAAAGGGAATTTTAGCAGAAATACAAATTGTTTGAAAACTTTTAGCTGTGTAAATGGGCAGATTCTCTCTACCAAAAATCACTATTTTATCCCCTTTAAAAAGTTATTTTTTGTAAAAGTTGGTGCGGTGAGTGGGGCGGATTCTATTTTTGCAAACACAGAATTTGGGAATGTAGAGTTTGTCAATTCAACGACTGCAAAAAATGGCAAAACCAAAAAAAATGATTTATGGAGAATATGCAAAATCTTGCAAATATTTACAACAATTCAAACAAAAATTATTGCAAAGAAAAATCAAAAAATTTAGCGATTCTAATTGGTGGGAATGGGGGAGAGATTACCATAAAAGTGAAAATCCTAGAATCTATGTCAATACCAAAACACGCAATAAAAAGCCATTTTTTATTCATTCTTGCAAGGCTTATGATGGCTCAATTTTGGCAATTTTTCCAAAGTTTGAAGTAGATTCTAAAACCTTGCAAAATCTATGTGATAAACTTAATAGCGTAGATTGGGCGGAGCTTGGCTTTGTGTGTGATGGACGATTTCTTTTCTCGCAAAGAAGCCTAGAGAATTGCCTACTTGATGAGCGATTCAAAGAGCATTTATGTGGTTTAAATGCAAATTGACACAAAGCAGCAAAGCCATCTAAATTTTAGATAGCTTTGTTTATGTGTTTAAAGTTTCTTAGTATTCAAATTCTGAATCTATGGCGATTTTTTGAATTGCTTTTTTATGTTCAAGTTTCAAAAGTGGCGTATTTTTATCCATACCTAAAACTTTCACTTTTTTGCCATTGATGAGCAGTGCGACACCTTCAGGCAAAGCATAAACAATAGTTTTAGGATTCAAAATCAAATACTATTCTAGTCTCTCCTCGCGACTCTCACCATTGTGTCCGGCGGGTTTTCCAGAAATAAAATGCGGATTGATTTGGTGGGGAAGATATTAAAAGTATCAAAAGACTTTGGAGCAACAATAGGCATATCATTCGTTGTTTGCATTGTAGCACCTGCGACATTTGTCCCCGCAGACCAACCCACATAAGGCACACCCTCACTCACTCTTTGCGCAATGAGTTCTACGAGTTCATTTTTGTAGAGTTGATTGACTAGCTCAAAAGTATTGCCACCACCCACAATAATTGCGTCCGCCTTTTTGACTTCTTCTACTGCATTGCCTCTATGCACACTTCTAATCTCTACATCTAAACTTTTCAAGGCTTTTTGTACTTGCTCCTCGTATTCTTTTGGGGTTTTTCTCACACCCGCATAAGGTATAAATGCCACTCTTTTCCCTTAAGTCCATTTGTTCCACAAACTCTTTTAGCCAAGGCAATGCGTGATTCAAATACCCTGTATCTTTGTAGCCCGAGCTAGAAAGCAATAAGACTTTTTGCTTGTCTTTTGGAAAATTGATTAAATTTTCGGCATTAAGGCTCATACTGCTAAAAAGCATAGCTACTAAACCAATCGCACCCACTCTTAACAAGACTCCTTTTTTCATCTTTATCCTTTCAAGAAATCTAAAAAGTTGCGTTTTAACGCTTTCTCATTTAATCAAGCATTAAGTAGAGGATATTTGAAAACACCTTGACAAACAAAGATTGGATTCTATAATTGCAGAATCTATTTTTTTTGACTTCGTATTGCTTTAAAAAGTATTTTCTTAATTTAGGTTTTTATACGCATCACAGCCTTGCTGAAGTCCCAAATCACAAGCCTTACCATAATAATCTTTTGCCCTTTTAAGATTCTGCTTCACGCCTTGACCCTTTTTATACGAAACGCCCAAATTATAACAAGCCCCAGAATGCTCCAAATCACAAGCCTTAGCGTAAAATGCAAACGCTTTTTTGTAATCTTGCTCCACCCCCAAACCTTTATAGTGTGAAACGCCTAGATTATTACAAGCACTAGGATATTTTAAATCACAAGCTTTAGTGTAAAACTCCAATGCTTTTTTGTGATTTTTTCTACTTCCTGACCTTTGTAATACAAAACACCCAAATTATAACAAGCAACATAATCGTTTAAATCGCAATCTTGAGCGAGTTTCTCACTTACGCTATTGGCAAAGCTCACGACTGCACAACCTATAAGCAACAAAAGTCATTTTTTCATTATTTTTCTCTTTGGATTGAAATTTTGCAAAGTGCATTTATGATTTTACATTGGTATTCTATCAAAAAAAATAACAAGTTACATTCAATGCCGCTTGAGTAAAAATTTCAAATTTTTGTATTTTCCTCTTGACTTAGAGCCACTCTCAAGCTTTACAATTTCTTTTTGATTTTATTTTAAGGAGAGCGTATGCAAAAAGTCAGTGATGATTGGGCTTTTGAACCTTTCAATCCTGATGAAACGCGTCCCGAATCCTAAAATGCGCAAAGGTGCTATCACTGCCATAGGGATTCCATTATGGGTGAGGACATTGTCTTTACACTTGATAAAATCAAGACTTATGGGCAAGAGTAATGTCTTGTCTGGTTGCTTGACTTTGGTGTGATTTCTAGGATTTGCTGTGGATTTTTGTATTTTTCAATAAGGCAATAAAGTTTTTATCTGCCCCTTGACAAACGCCAAGTATCAGGCTGTATAATGCTAAATATATTTTAAGTTGTGAATAATAAATTAATATATCAACATATATTGATATATTAATTTAAAAAGGCTATACTTTCCTTTGCAATACCTTTGATTATATGATATTGCAAGATTCTCATTCAAAGGAAAGTGATGAATATTCCTCCTCAAATTTTACACATTCTACAAAGTTTTGCCATACTTTTTGCGGAAATTTCTATTTTATTTATCGGTATAGATATGCTTGTGAGCTATCTTAACAAACGCTATTCCAACGCTGTTCAAGGACACTTAAGCACCAACTCTTATGCAAGTTATTTTAAGGCGATTCTTTTGGGCGCAATTACGCCTTTTTGCTCGTGTTCTACGATTCCATTTTTTCAATCCCTCGTGCGCAATGGTGTTCATCTAAGCGTGAGCTTTGCCTATCTTTTAACCTCTCCGCTTATTAATCCTATCCTGATTACAATGCTTTTTATGACTTTTGGCTTTGCGCTTGGGCTAAGCTATATGTGCTTTGTGGTTGTAGCCGTATTTCTCCTTGCATTCAGCCTAAAAAACGCAAATGCAAAACTCTTGCTGAAAGAGGAATTTTTGACAAACACCGCTTCTTGCACAACTGCAAGTTGTTGCGCAAAAGCTCCCCTTTCTTTGAATCCTAAACCCATTTTATCAAGCAATGTAGCACAAGGCAAAGCCTTAAGATTCCATTCTCAAGCTCCGCAATCCCAAGCGGATTTTAAATGCAAATCTTTTGCCTCTCTTTTTACTCAAAGCTTTAAAAATTACAAAAAGATTCTACCCTTTCTTGCTGTGGGTATGGCTATTGGGGCTTTTATGCACGATTTTGTCCCGCAAGAGAGTTTGCAAGAAATTCTTAAAGACTTTAATTATCTTGGTGTGATTCTAGCGGCTTTTATTGGGATTTTTCTTTATATTCGTGTGGAGGCGATTATCCCTATTGGCTTAGGGTTAATCAACGCTGGAGTGCCACTTGGCATTGTGATGAGCCTTTTAATCGCTGGTGGAGGCTGCTCTTTGCCCGAACTTATTGTGCTAAAATCAATGTTTAAGATAAGATTGCTCTATATCTTTGTGGCAATGGTGTTAGCAATCTCCATAGGCTTTGGATTCTTGGTTGTATTGCTTGGTTTGTGAGGATGAAAGATGAAGGTTTTGAATAAATGATTTATTGGGTGGGAGTTTGTTATAATTGCAATGTTTAAGCTTAATGTCTGATAAAGGATTGGATAATGGCAAAGAATGAGGAGACACGATTAAGATGGGAGCAGCAATGACACAAATCTTAAATAATACTTTACTCACACCTAAACAAGCAAGTGTCTGGGCGAGTGAATATTTAGGGAAAAAGGTAACAAGCAATAATATTATCTATCTCTTAAATTATGGGAAAATTGCTAATCACAGCACAGATTTAAAAGAAAATTTGATTGATAAAAATGAGCTTAAAATATATTATGATAGCACGATTAAATCGCAAAAACACTTAGAATCTCCCCTCTCTTTTGCGCAATACAAAGAAGCAGAGACGACGAAGCATATCCATAGAATCCACCCCTATAAAGGCAAGTTTATCCCTCAACTTGTGGAATATTTTTTAGATTCGCACACAGATTCTGTCAAGCTAGAATCTTGTTTTCAAAAGGGTGATATTGTGCTAGATATTTTTGCAGGGAGTGGCACGACTTTGTGTGTGGCAAATGAGTTAGAAATGAATGCGGTTGGGATTGATATTTCCATTTTTAATACTTTGCTTTGCAATGCTAAGGTTGCTAAATATGATTTCAAAGCCC
Organism: Helicobacter sp.; assembly: GCA_022766795.1. Lineage (GTDB taxonomy): Bacteria > Campylobacterota > Campylobacteria > Campylobacterales > Helicobacteraceae > Helicobacter_D. The sequence continues at coordinate 17,490 of JALEPE010000101.1, read as the reverse complement.
TTGAATCTGAACTTTTAAGGCTTACAAACTGCTTAGAAAAACGGACAAAGAACCTACAAATTAGCTCTTTTGAATCTGCTTTAAATGATGCTTTGAGCGTATTCAATCAAGCCTATTTTCCTAACAAAACCTTTAAGCGTCAAGTTTCCTTAAAACAAATTAATGAAAAGGCTTATGGAGATGCAAAAGCGCAGGAGTTTTTAAAAATTTATAATGACTTAGTGAATCTTTATCATATTAACCTTAACACAAAGGTGCAAGGAAGTTTTTTTGAAAAATGGTATATGGATTCTATAAGGGAAGAGATTGTTTTACTTAAAAATGAAATTGCAAAAGCTCCCAAAGTTTTACAGGATATTTTACGCATTATCCTAAGTCGCACAGCAAGAAGCACTCGCGCCACGACACATTCGGATTTAGCTACGCTTTTAGAACCTATCACAGCGACTTATTATTGCAAAAAACACGGCAGAATCTGCAAACCACTTTTTAGCATTACAAAATGGTGGAAAGCTTATGCTAAAGATACTTTGAAGCGATTAAAAGAATTTGAATCTCTACGAAGTCAAACAAAGCAACTTTGCTTGAATGCAGATTCTACAAATGTAGATATTATCGCTGCAGCACAACAACAAGATAAGGCTTTTGCAGAGCTTATCAAATCTCAAAAAATTGCTGGAATCTTTAGCTCCCCGCCTTATGTGGGCTTAATTGATTACCACGAGCAACACGCTTATGCGTATGATATTTTTGATTTGCCTCGTAAGGATAGTTTAGAGATTGGCAAGTTAAGCGAGGGGCAAAGCAAGAGCGCACAAGAAAAATATATGCAAGGCATAGCACAAGCTTTGAAAAATGCTAAAAGATTTTTAAAAGAGGATTATAATGTGTTTTTGGTTGCCAATGATAAATTTAATCTCTACCCAAAAATTGCAGAATTGGCGGGAATGCAAATTGTGAAAACCTACAATCGCCCTGTGCTTAATCGTAGCGAAAAAGATAAAAATAGGTATAATGAGAGTATATTTCATTTAAAAGAGAGGTTAAATGCAAAATCTTAAAAGCAATATCAAAAATCGCCTGTTTCAAGCATTACGCAATAAGTTTGAAAACTATAAGCCCGAAACTTCTTCTATGCCCTTCCATACAAGACTTTTAGGTAAAGATAGAATGGCACTTTATAGCTTTATCCAAAGCCTTAATACTAATTTTGGCACAAGTATTTTTGAACCTGTGGCTGAAGAATTGGGTTTAAAGCATTTTGATACTATCAAGCGTCAGAAAGCAGTTGCAGACACGATTACCAAAGAAGCACAAAGAGTGATACAAGATATTATGGATTCTTTAGAAAGTGGTAATTCTAAACCCAACAAAAACGAGGAAATCGCTAGAATCTTGTCGGTTTCACAAAGTGGAGAAACAAGCATTATCAAACCCACAAAGGTGGATTTGTTTTTGCAAAGGGGCAATAATGTGTATTTGATTGATATTAAAACTGCTAAACCAAACAAGGGTGGATTTAAAGAATTTAAACGCACACTTTTAACTTGGATAGCGTGTTTTGCGTATAATAATCCACATTGTAATATCCAATCGCTTATAGCGATTCCTTATAATCCTTACGCGCCAAAACCTTATGAACGATGGACGATGGCAGGAATGTTAGATTTAGATTCTGAAATTAAAGTAGCAGAGGAGTTCTGGGATTTTTTAGGTGGTAAAGGAAGTTATGAGCTGATTTTATCAGCTTTTGAGGAAGTGGGGTGCGAAATGAGAGAGGAAATTGATGCGTATTTTAAGAAATTTAATCAGCATTGAATCTGTGAATAATAGAAATCAAGCCATTTTCACACCTAATCCCTATAATCCTTCTTGTATTAAGCGCAGTGCAGTTTATTATCGGTATAGAGAGATGATGATTTTGGGTTCTTGGTTGCTCTAGGGACAAAATTTTAAAAAGGTGGAATATGCAAAACATAGAAGATTTTTTGAAAATCACAGGGGCAATCAACGATGAAAGCCGCATTAGGATTCTCGCATTTTTAGCACAACATTGCCAAAAGCAAGGAATGCTGTGCGTATGTGATTTACAAGCCTCTTTGGATATGGTGCAATCTCGCCTCTCGCGTCATCTAAAAATCCTTAAAGACGCAGGATTTTTGGAGCTTCAAAGGCAAGGTGTATGGGCGTATTATGGAATCAAAAAAGATTTAAATGGCTTTTGCAAAGACGCTTTAAAGCATATTGAGCTTTTAAATCTCCCCCTGCCCGAGCTTAAACGCATTTCTTTAGAGAATAAATGCACTAAATAGTTGCTACTCTCTGCGTCCCACATTTGCGTTGCTTTGTCTATCTTTTTCTCTCAAGGGATTCCACTTAATATTCTCTATACCCCCCCTTGACAAATACCAAGTATCAGGCTGTATAATTGCAGACTGCATTTAAATCATCAAAATTTTAAGGAGCTAGAATGGCAACAATTCTACTTTTAAATGGCGGTAAGGCTTTTGGAAATTCGGGTGGGAGGCTTAGCCAAACCTTGCATAATGTTGCAAAGCAGACTTTGCAGAATCTAGGCTTTAAGATTTTGGAAACACACATTGATGTGGGCTATGATGAGCAAACAGAGGTGCAAAAATGGCTAGACAGCAAAGTAATCATCTATCAAATGCCCGGCTGGTGGATGGGCGAACCTTGGATTGTAAAAAAATACATTGATGAAGTTGGAATCGCAGGAGCTGGGAAATTTTTTGCAAGCGATGGACGCCATAGCGCAACACCCACGCAAGGCTATGGCACGGGCGGACTTTTAAAGGATAAGAAATATATGTTTTCGCTCACTTGGAATGCACCCCTAGAGGCTTTCACAGAGCCTAATGGCTTTTTTGAGGGTGTGGGCGTAGAGGGTGTGTATTTCCATTTGCATAAAGCACACGAATTTATGGGAATGAGTGCTCTGCCAACTTTTATTTGTAACGATGTCGTAAAGAATCCGCAAGTGGAGCAATACATTCAAGACTATACAGCGCATTTAAAGAGAGTGTTTGGGTAAAATCGCATAAACTTAAAGGCTAAAAAACAGGGGCAAAAGATGAAAAGAACAATCATTGAAGTGGAGCGCAAAACGGGGATTCCCTCTACAAAGATACGATTCTGGATTAAAAAGGGATTGTTTCCTTTTTTGCAAAGCGATAAAAACAATGTGCATTATTTTAGCGAAAGCGATATAGAGGCTTTGCGCTGGGTAGAGTATTTAAGGCAAACCAAAATGGAGATAAAGACTATCAAGCTTTATATGGATTTGTATATGCAGGGCGAAAGCACGATTGCAGAGCGCAAGGAGATTGTAAAAAATCAAATAGAATATATCAAAGCCGACTTAAAGAAAACCCAAGAGATTCTAAAAATCTTGGAGCAAAAGCATAAATTTTACGAACAGCTTGATTGCGTCAATCCTGCAAAATGCTTGGTGAAGTAGCAAAAAAGCGCAAAATGCGTTTGCAAGTTTGTTTGGTATCTTGCGTGCGCCTTTAAGTCTTATTGCGTGGTTTGCCGTTGCAAGGTTTATCGCATTTATGCCCACATACTCAAAAAGCTCCAATGGATTGGGGCAAGGGTTAAAAAAAATTTTACAAAATTACAACAAAAAAATAAAGAATTTATTGCGAGTTTATTTTATTATTTGCAAAATCTTAAGAGTGATTATTCCTAGTTATTTTTCCCATTTAGAATACCGCTTTGGCATTAGCCACAGCAGTATGTCATCATTGCTTTGCATACTATGTAAAAGCTGAAACTCGCGTTGCAGACGCATTGTGAGTTTCGCACCACTATTAAAACTTGCATTTAACATTACAAGTAAAATATCTATTTCATCTTGCATACTCGCTAAAAGCCCAGCACCACCCTCACAAAATACAAATCCGCGCAAAGGTGGTAGAGTATTCACAATATCTACGCGCCGATTTGGAATCGCAAACAAAGGCGCAGTGCGTGGAAAATCTACTTGACGCGTGAGAATTACCACATTAGGATTCCTATGCCTCAATGTTGCAAAACGCGTATCAAGCGTAGGATTATCCTCACGCACACTTTTGCCCGAGATCAATAAAACATCTGCTTTAGTGCGATAATTGTGCATCAAACTCTGCGTTACGCGTGTGCTAATCTGCCCACCATCAATACTGCCATCAAGCCTAGAGGCATATTTAAACACAACCACGCGCCCATTTTCTTGCAAAAGCCTAAAAGGCTCTAAAAGCGCAATCGCCTTATCGTGTATCGTCCTTAACGATTCTATTTCCCACGCTTTAATCACAGAGATTCCAGCCTCTATTAATTCTTGTGTGCCGCCTTTTGCGTTTTTATTGGGATCTTGTGCGCCAATCACAACACACTTTGGACACAATGCTTTAAGCAAAGTCGCGCAAGAGGGTGTCTTACCGCATTTCGCGCTAGCACAAGGCTCTAGTGTAATGTAAATTATGGAATCTTTAAAATACGGAATCGCAAATTGCAATAAATAGCGGTGTATCGCGTGAGGCTCTTGTAAAGAAAGTATCGCGGAATCACCACTTAACTTCGCGTAGGCTTTTTGTAACGCTAACACCTCCGCGTGTGGCTTGCCACTCTCTTTATGCGCCTCTATACTCAAAATCGCACCCCATTTATCTAGCACTAACGCCGCAACTGCTGGATTTGGTAATGTCTGTAACTGCTCTCTCCACGCACATTGCAAACACAAATCCAAATAAAAAGCGTGGGATTCCACATAAAAACCTTTTTTAATTCCCTTGTTCTACCACTGAAAGTATGTTTGCGCTTTTTTAATGGCATTAAGTGGAATCACTATGCCACCCTCAAGCGCAATCTGCGCAGCATCAACGCTTAAAAGTTTGCCTTTAAACTCTTTTTTATCCATTGTTTTAATCTTAACAAGTTCGTTAATTGCGCCTTTGTAATGCTCTAAATTCTTAAGATTCCGCTCAATTCCGGGCGAGCTTACTTCCAAAAAATACTTTTGTGATTCTGGAATCTCAACATCAAGCAAAGGAGAAATTGCTAAACTTACCTCTTGGCAATCATCTAAATTAACACTACCTGTGGCTTTGGTGATACAAATGCGTAAAATTTGATTTTCATTTTCCTTGATATTTAGAATCTCATATAGCCCAAATCCCAAACTCTCTACTAGTATTTTAATCTTACTCTCAAGCTCCGGTGTAAGTGTCATCTATGCTTCCTTTTCTTTGTTTTCACGCTCTTTTTGCAGGCTTTCAAATATCGCGTCTAAGCGATTCTCTTTCTCTAAACTTCTATCAAATACAAATTTGAAATCCGGGCAACGAAACCAACCTGTTTCCTCTAAGCAATACTCTTTAATCAAACTATGTGCCTTTTTGAGCTGCTTTAGAATCTCTTTTTGTTCTACTTCACTTGCAAATGGCGCGTCTAACAATACTTCTGCAAAATATTTACCACGTGAGCAACGCACTTCCACAACATTTAATGTATTTAAACGCGTGTCACTAAGATTCGCTAACGCGCTAGGTAGAATCTCTCTTAAAAGCGATTCCACCCGCGCTAATTTAATATTTTGCATTAAAGTGTCCTTTGTTTTTCCACTTCTTTATAGGTTTCAAACACATCGCCAATTTGAATATCATTGTAATCCTCTAACATAATTCCGCATTCAAAGCCTTTTGCGACTTCTCTTACATCATCTTTAAACCGCTTTAAAGACGCAATATTACCATTGTGAATCACAACACCATTGCGGATTAGGCGCACTTTAATTCCACGTTGAATCGTTCCTTCTGTAACAAAACACCCTGCAATCGTGCCAACCTTTGCAATATTAAATGTTTCTCTAACCTCAGCTTGACCGGTATTTTCTTCCTCTTTCACTGGCGATAAAAGCCCACCAAGCAAGGCTTTAATATCATCTAATAAGGCATAAATAATAGAATAGGTTTTTACTTCAATTCCTAGTTCTTTAGCTTTATTCTTTACGCTTCCTGTTGGACGCACATTAAAGCCTAAAATCACGCAGTTTGTGCTAGCACCCGCAAGTGTAACATCGCTTTCTGTAATTCCCCCGACACCTTTGTGAATGATATTGACTTTCACTTCCTCATTTTGTAGCTTATCCAAGCTACCACGAATCGCCTCTAGGCTTCCTTGCGTATCAGCCTTAATAATCACAGGTAGGCTTTTTAATTGCCCTTGTGCAACCATTGTGCTTAGCTCATCAAAAGAAACTTTCGTAGAGTGTGAAAGTTCTTTTTGTCGCAAGTGCGTGGCGCGTTTTTGTGCATAATCCCTTGCAATTGTATCATTCTCCACAGCAAGCAAAATTGAGCCTGCTGGTGGCACTTCATTTAATCCCGTAATCACACCCACACCCGCTGGAGTAATAGCTGCAATAGATTTACCCAAATCATCGCTAATGGCACGAACGCGACCAAATGCGGTATCAGCGATAATACTATCACCGACTTTTAATGTTCCATTTTGCACGATAAGTGTCGCCACAGGACCTTTACCTTTTTCTAAACTACTTTCAATAACAACCGCACGTGCTGGATGATTTGGATTTGCTTTTAAATCTAAAATTTCAGCCTGCAATAAAATTGTCTCCAATAAATCATCAATGCCCTCACCTGTTTTTGCCGAAATATGCACAAACTCATACTCTCCACCCCATTCTAGCGGCGTAAATCCAAGCTCTGCAGCTTCTGCTTTGAGTTTGTCGGGATTCGCATCGGGTTTGTCAATTTTATTTACCGCAATGATAATGGGAGCATTTGCGGCTTTAGCGTGGTTTAGTGCTTCAATGGTTTGTGGCTTTACACCATCATCTGCTGCAATGACAATAATGGCAATATCAGTTACTTGCGCTCCTCTTGCGCGCATTTCACTAAATGCTTCGTGTCCGGGTGTATCAATAAAGGTAATATCTTTACCATTTTTTGTAATGGTATAAGCCCCAATATGCTGTGTGATTCCCCCTGCTTCACCCGATGCAATCTTAGTATTTCTAATATAATCTAGCAAGGAGGTTTTTCCGTGATCCACGTGTCCCATAATTGTAACAACAGGAGCACGCGTTATTAAATGCTCCTCCTTGTCTTCCTTAGCGTGCAACTGCGTATAATCAAGCTCTTCAGCGGTATTTAAAAACTCCACTTCCACATCAAATTCGTCTGCTAGAATCTCAATGGCATCTTTTTCCAAGAAGTCATTTTTAGTAACCATCATTCCAAGTTTAAACAATACCTTAATCACTTCTCCAGTAGTTCTACCAATTTTCTCTGCAAATTCATACGCCCGCACTTCCTCTGGAATCTTTACAATTCCACTCACGCTCTCTTGTGTTTTTTGAACTTTTGGGGCTTTTTTACGGCTTGAACGTCTCGTGCTTCCCTGCTCCATAAAAGGATTATGGCGTTGCACTTTAATACGTTCTGTTGTAGCTTTACGCTCGTTCTCCTCCTCGTCCATATCACGTTCATCTTGCACGCTTAAATCAAATAAAATAATGCCCTCATCCTCATCGTCATCATCTCTTACATTTTGAAACTCACGATTATCCATTAAATCCATTTTTTGGTGTGTTGGATTCTTACTTGTATGGATTCCGCTTTTTTCTTTTTTCTTTTTTTTATGTTGTGCTTGTGATTCCTCTAAATTGCCTAGCAAATCTTGCAATGTGCGCGGAGATTCCCTGCGTTCTCCCATTTCCGATTCTGTCCTCTCTTGTAGCAGCTCTTTAAAATCACGCTTTTTGACAATTCTCAACCCTGTGCGTTTAATAGCTGGATTCTCTTGTGAAATCTTTGATATAGCCTCTTTGGATTCTTGTGTGGAATCTTGAGCGGTTTGTACGATTTTCTCTGCGTTCTGTGGAAAAACTTTAGTGTCTTTAACCACTTCTTGCACCTTTTTTATCTCCACTGCTTTATCCTCTTTTTCTGCAATATTTAGGACTTTTGTAGGCTTTTGTGATTCCATTTTTTTTGCGGCTTCATTAGTTTCTTTTTTGGTTTTTTTGCTTGTTTCTTTTGTGGAGGTTTTTGCAACTTTTGTGGAGGTTTTTGCACCCTCTTTTGTTTCTTTAGAGGTTTCCTTAAGTTTTTTAGTTTCTTTTCCTTCTTTCTCTGTTTTCTTGTTAGTGCGCGTTTTGTTTCCACTTTGCGTCTCTTCGCTTTCCAACTTTATCTTGGTAGCATTAGGATTTGCACCTGATAAAATATAATTATACAACTCATCTGCTTGTGTCGCAGTGACTGCACTTGATGCGGTTTTAACTTCAAATCCTAACTCTTGCGCCTTTTGCAAAACTTCTTTGCTTGTTTTACTCAACTCTTTTGCAATTTGACTAATACGGATTTTATCCATATAAAAAAATCTCCTTTAATGCGGTTTTAATGGTTTCTTTGTGTTTTTTATCCAATTTGCAAACTTTAATAATGGAATCGCTTAAGTTTGGAATGCTTTGGCAGCTTTTGCAGACATAAAAACTTCTACCCTTTCCTTTAAATACCTGCAATCTATCGTGATACTGCAAACGCAGTAGAGATTCTTGTGGAAATCTCCCTCTACACGCAACACACATTCTAACTGGACTTGACATAAACGCTCGGAATTATAGCAAACTGGAACTTAAATTCATTAAGATTCCTAAAACTCTAAGCTTTCATTTTCAAATAGCACACCGCCATTGTCAAAATCTAATATTAAAATATTAAGTTTTGAAAATTTTTGGCTCAATACATCAAAAAGTCGTTTGCTATCCTCTCTATAACAAAGATTAAAAAATGTTGAGCCACTTCCTGATAATGTGCTCATTAGCGCACCATTTTGCAAAGCAGTGCGTTGCACTTCAAAAAGTATTGGAATCTGCTTCATACGATAAAATTGATGGAATCTATCTTGGCTTGCTTCCCGCAATAACTCAAACTTCTCGCACATAAATGCACTAGAAAGCACACTTGCGTGAGAAAGATTAAATACTGCATCTTTTTGAGAATATCTCTTAGGCAGTGTCTGACGTGAAATTTGCGTAGAAGTGGATTGATTAGGAATTACAACCACAGCAACAATGGAATTGGGTAACGTTTTATGCAAAAAACGCACTTCCTTATCTTTATTGGCAAGCATACACACATTAAATCCACCCATACAAGCTGGAGTGATATTATCAGGGTGTGATTCATAGCGCAAAGCGGCATTAAGAATCTTTTGTTTATCAAAAGGCACTTGTGCAACTTTAAAAGCAGCAGAAATTGCTCCAATAACCACCGCAGAACTACTCCCTAAGCCCCTAGAAATGGGAATCACATTATCAAAGACAAATTTAAAAGGCATTACCTCACCCGTAAGCCTTTTTAATTGCTCATTAAATATTTTAACAAACACATTATCAAGACGCAATTTAGGATTCTTAGCACCCTCTCCGCGAATTTGAATTGAAGTGATTTTAGAGTGCTTTATACTAAAGCGATTATAAAGCGCAAGCGCAAGCCCCAAACTATCAAAGCCCGGTCCTAAATTTGCACTTGTTGCAGGAACTCTTAACTCCATAGCCCACCTTTATTTTAAATTTGCAAATTTTAAAGTAAATTCTACTTCACCTTTGCCGACGCGCAATTCTTTTGCAATGGAATCTACACTCCAGCCATCTTTAAACATAGCAATAATGCGCCCTTCATCAATATTTATAGGATTTGTCGGCGTATAAGCAAATTCTTTCATTCTATCCTCTAGGCTAAAAATTTTATTTTCCAAATATTCAATATTTTCTAAAGCTTTTTGGTGGCTTTGCCACTGCACTTTTAGGGATTCCATATCTGCACGTAATGGCACCACTTGCGTGTTTAAATTTGTATCTAATAAATTTTTCATCTCTAGGCGCGTATCTTGATAAATCTGCGCCTTAATGCCAACTTTAAAATGTTCTAGCGCACTTTCTTGCTCTTTAATCCGTTTTTGTAGGCGATAAACTTCTTTATTTAGCTCCTCAATAGACTTTTCATATCGCCTTGTGCGTTTATTGCTCTCGCTTTCTTTAAGATACAAATATACGATTAATAACACTAAAACAACTGCGATTCCAATCCCTCCCCAAAGCATTATATTTACATCACCCATTATCTACCTTTTTATTTTTAATTGATCGAATTAATGCGCGCTCTTTACTTGCTACATAGCTATCCCACTCTACTTCATCACGCCCGTGAATGCGTTCAATCCAAGCCAAATTAGAATGATACACAAAATACACCGGAACAATGCGTGCAGGAAAAGTCGGTAATTCTATTCTACCATAATACAATGTGTTTTCTGCAAGCTCTGCATCAATTAACGCAAAACAACTATGCCCGATTGTGCCAATTGTTGCGTGATTCTCCAAAGGCACATAGCTTTTAACATTGCCGCTAATACGCGCTTCTAGGGATTCTATCTTGCGATAAACTTCTACGAGCAATTCTAAAATTATCGCATTATCAGCTTCTAAATTTCCTCTCTTCGCACGCGTTAAACGCAACCATTCTCCAATGGGGTCTTCATCACTTTGCGTAAGTTTATTAAACTCCTGCACAAAAGATTCAGCATTATTTCTAGCTTCCTCAAAGGAAATTTTTAGCATTGTATCAATTAAGCGACTTTTAACAAAGCTCTCCATTTACTATCCTATCATAAAATCCGCAATGCAAAATCCCAAAAATGCGATTCCTAAATATCCATTTAGAGTAAAAAATGCACGCGGAATATTATCAAAATGCTTAGATACCAAATAATGCTCAAAACATAAAAATACACAAGATACTCCAAGCCCTATCCCCATAAAGATTCCAAGTCCCGCTTCTTTGATAAATAACCACCAGAATACAAGAGTAAAAATATGAAATATCCGTGCAAACCAAAGTGTTTTTTGCACACCAAACACGCTCGGAATTGAATATAAGCCCTCTCTTTTATCGTGCTCAATATCCTGCAAAGCATATAACAAGTCAAATCCTGCCACCCAAAATAACACACCAATACATAAATATACACTCCAAAGCGGAATCTCTCCTAAAACCGCTGCTACTCCAGCAATGGGTGCGAGTCCTAAAGAAAGTCCTAACACCAAATGTGCAACACTTGAAAAGCGTTTCATTAATGAATAACTCGCGAGAATAATAAGAATCGGAAAAGAAAGATAAAAGCACAAAGGATTAATCACATATCCCATTGCGATAAAAATGAGCGCATTAACAACAATAAAGAGCAGCATTGCCTTTGGTGAGATTCTACCATCTACGCTTGGGCGATTTTGCGTGCGCGGATTTGTCTTATCAAACTTCCTGTCTGCAAAGCGATTAAATCCCATTGCAAAATTCCTAGCACTCACACTTGCCACCACACCAAAAACAAGCAATTCCCAGCCAAACCAGCCGTGTGCTGCGGTAATCATCGCAATAAAAATAAAAGGCATTGAAAAAATGCTATGCTCAAACATTACCAATTCTCTAAAATCTTTTAGTTTTTGTAACATATTCCCCTACTTTACGCCCAATGAGACAATTTTTCTAAAACCCTCACCCACAGATAAATCCGACATTCTCACTTTTTCCTTCGGAATCTTAAAAACAAATCCTGAAGTGGGATTTGGCGTTGTTGGCACAAATACCCATAACACCTCCTCTTCTTCTTTGGTAATAAATCCTAAAACCTCTACATTTCCCACATTAACATACGCGACACCCAAGTAACCTTCTTTATTTTTACCTGTAAAGATGTTTAACACTTCTTTAATCCCAGAATACACGCTCTTCACGAGTGGAATCCTACCAATAATCACTTCTGTCATTGTAATGAGTAAAACTTTTTTATTTTTATCTACTAAATGCCCAACATAATACAAAAACATAAGACTTATAAAAAAGATTAAAAGCGTTACAAAAAGATTTGCATTTGTGATTCCAAACACAGAATAAAAGATTTTCTCACAAAATTCATAAACAAAAGAAAAGATCCAAAACAACACCAAAAAAGGCAGAATCGTTAAAATGCCCTTACTAATTTTGGAAATAATGTGATGCACGCAAAATCCTTAAGAAACTAAAGTCCCGCATTTTAGCCTAAAATCCATAAAAATACAAATACAATCCATAGCAAAAATATGCGCAATTCAAACCCAAAAGACCCAAAAATATGGAACGCGAAAATATCGCCATAACATTTAAAACATTGCAGGCGCAAAATAACATAAAAGGCACTTCAAGCGCAATTGTATGCGTTGGAAACGCCAACCACCCCAACAATATAGAATCTAAAATTCCGCCAATTCCTAGCAAATGCGCTATCAGTGCTAAGGGATAATACAAGCTAAAAAGCGGCGTTAGCATAAGCGAAAATAGCGATAATGGCGAGAATAGAGGAAAAAAATAATACACCACAATTCCCATAAGAAAAAATGTTGAAGCATTAAGCGCAATTCCATACATACAACGTTGCATAAAGCCTTGCGGAATCTTAAAGTATTTAAAAAACAAAAAAATATACAAAACCCCAAGCGATGAGAAATAAAAACCTACAGAAAACACAAGCGAGGGAAATAGTGCGAGCAAGGACAACACACACCAAAATAAAGTTTCAATACGCCAAAGTGAGATTCCGCGCCACAAAAAGAAAAATGCAATCCCGCTCATCGCAAGTGCGCGCAAATACGATGGAGATTGCGTCAATAAAAAATAATACATAAACAGCAAGGAAATGACTACAAACCCCACATCAAAAAAGAAATTCCTAAAAGGGAAAAACCTCTTGTGCAGTGGCTTATAAAGGAATCCTAAAATCAAAAATGCAACCGCACTTAAAATCCCTGTGTGGAATCCCGAAATGGCAAACAGATGTGCGATTCCATAACTTTGTGCCACCTCGCGCCAAGCCTTTGGCAAACTATCGGCTAAAAATAACGCTAGATAATACTCGCCCATTATTTGCGTAGAATGCTGGGACATAATAAATGCGCGTAAATCTTGCTTGAAAGTATTTTTTGGCAATACAATCATACTAAAACTTGACGCATAAAAACCCTTTAAAAACTCCAAAAATGTGATGTTAGAGAATTTTAAGCGTAAAAGTATTTCGCGATTCCTAATATCACGCAAATCTTCGTAAGTTGTCGTATAAAACACGCCAAAATCACTTTTTAGCTTCAACACAAAATATATTTTATTATTCTTTTGTTTGGTGTATTGCAGTAAAACTTCCGCACGCACTTGCGGGTTACTTTGAGACTTTAAAGCATAGAATTGATAATATTTAAACCCAAGCGTCGCACACGCTACACACAGTAAAAAAACACAAAAAATCACGCGTTCTTTGATATTAAAAAATAAAGGCTGTGTGAGTTGCATACGCTAAGAATCGCAAAGCGATTCTTTACTTAAAATTTACAAATAAACACATCCACATTAGAATATTGCAACACATCTAATGCAAAGAAGCTGATTTTTCCACTTGTCGGCAATGCAATTAAAGAAGCGTGCTTGGATTCTGCAACGCTTAAAAGACGCGTATAAGATAAGATTCCGCTATCTAGCACGACTTCCACCTTGCCTGTAAAATTACGTAAAAACTCTTTAGAAACTTCTTTTGCTTTATTTTCTGCTTCTTTATTAAAGCTTGAGATTTGGTCATCGTTCGCTCCATAATGCCCTAAACGCAATTCAAAAGGTCGCGCAATCATATGGTAAAACACCAAGCTTGTCGTTGGGAAAAACTTTTGAGCCGCCTTTGCTGTTTTTAAGGAATCATCTGAAAAGTCTGTTGGAGAGAAAATATTAACATAATCCGAAAGCGATTCATTTTTAGCTACCAAAACCGGAATTTCAGCCTTTCTTACGATTCTTTTTGCCACAGAACCCAATAAAACATCTGTGATATGCTGTGTTTCACCGGTTGCACCAATCACCAATAGGCAGCATTCTCTATCTTTGATATGTTTGTGAATTTCTTTGTGAATTGTGCCAACATAGCAGAATTGGGAAATCTCCACCTCTGGTTTTGGAAAATGGTCGGAAATGAACTTTGCAAGCGCTTCTTTACCTGCTTTTTTATCCTTTTTGGGGTCGTGAAATACGGAATATTCCACGACATGCACAATATCAAGGGTACATTTATCTCTTTTAGCTAAATACATTGCTTTCACTAAACTTGCAAGACTACTTTGAGAAAAATCTGTTGCAACAACGATTCTATCTTTCATAAAAAACCTCCGCGCCCTTTTGCGCTAAATTAATGTCTATTCACTATACAGAGATAAATATTAAAACTTAGTAAATAATATGATAAATGATTGTTTTTTTATGGTATTTGGCTAAATTTACTCAAATACATAATACAAATCCTTAAAAAAATTTTAATAACCTAATTTCTTAGCAATTTTATTTAGAAAATCTTAGTAATTTATTATTATGAAACTTGACAATATAAGACTAAAGTTATATAATTTTGCCATTCAATTTTAAGGAGGAATCCACAATGAATATTTTAGAAAGATTAACCAATACTTTACAAGAAACATTAGAACAAGGTGCTTCCCTCGCACTCCATAACAAAAACCAAGAAATTGAGCCAATTCACCTTTTTTGGGCAATGCTAACAAACACCAATTCTCTCTTAAACCAAGCCCTTAACCGCTTAAATAGCGATAAAAATACCCTAGAATTAGAAGCTAAAAGTCTTGCAGGGAATCTACCCAAAAGCAGTCAAGTCAGCAAGGAAAATTTAAGAATCTCAAAAAATTTGCAAGAGTTATTCAATACCGCCGATGGCTTGGCTGTAAGCAATGGAGATTCCTATATTGCGCTAGATACTTTTATTCTAAGCGCGTTGCAAAACGATTCCATTAAGCAGCTTTTTAGCAAATATTTAGATATTAATGAGCTAAAAAAGACTTTTGAAGCAATGCGTGCAGGGGCGAAAATTGACTCTCAAAGTGGCGATGAGAATTTAGAATCGCTAGAAAAATTTGGCATTGACTTAACCAAAAAAGCCATTGAGGGCAAACTAGACCCTGTCATCGGCAGAGATGAGGAAATCACCCATATGATGCAAATCCTTATCCGCAAGACAAAAAACAATCCAATCCTGCTTGGCGAACCGGGCGTTGGAAAAACTGCGGTTGTAGAAGGGCTTGCACAAAGAATCGTAAAAAAAGAAGTTCCACTCTCTTTGCAAAACAAACGCGTGATTGCCCTTGATATGAGTGCGCTCATTGCGGGCGCAAAGTATCGCGGAGAGTTTGAGGATAGGCTTAAAAAAGTCATTGATGAAGTCAAAAAAAGCGGAAATATTGTTTTATTCATTGATGAAATCCACACCATTGTGGGCGCAGGTGCAAGTGAGGGCAGTATGGATGCGGCAAATATTCTTAAACCTGCCCTTGCAAGAGGAGAATTGCACACCATTGGCGCAACCACCCTTAAGGAATACCGCAAATATTTTGAAAAAGACGCGGCATTACAGAGGAGATTCCAACCTGTAACCCTTAATGAACCCAATGTGAATGAAGCCTTACAAATCTTGCGAGGAATCAAAGAAAGACTAGAGGCACACCACAATGTAACCATTACTGATAGCGCATTAGTCGCGGCTGCTAAACTCTCCAATCGTTACATTACGGATAGATTCTTGCCTGATAAAGCCATTGATTTGATTGACGAAGCAGCGGCGGAGCTTAAAATGCAAATAGAATCCGAACCTAGCGAATTATCCAAAGTGAAGCGCGAGATAGAATCCTTGCAAGTGGAAAAAGAAGCACTTTTGATGGAAAAAAATGATAAAAACAATGTGCGCTTAGAGGAAATCAAAAAAGAAATTGAGGATAAAAACGAGAAAAAGAAAAGCCTAGAAGTGCAGTTTGAGAGCGAAAAGCAGGTTTTCAACGACATTGCAAACATTAAAATCAAGATTGATTCTCTAAGGACAGAAAGCGAATTGGCAAAGCGCAATAGTGATTTTAACAAAGCAGCAGAGATTGATTATGGAAAGATTCCCGAGCTAGAAAAGGAGCTAGAATCCCAAAACGTAAAATGGGCAAAAATGCAAGAGGCGGGGACATTGCTTAAAAATGCTGTGTTACCGGAATCCATAGCCGCTGTGATTAGCCGATGGACACAGATTCCGATTAAGAAAATGTTACAAGACGAAAAGGACAAGATTCTAAGCATTGAGAGTGAATTAAAAAAAGATGTTGTCGGGCAAGATAAGGCACTGCACGCCATTGCTAGAGCCATTAAGCGCAATAAAGCAGGATTAAGTGAGTTGAATCGTCCCATTGGTAGCTTCTTGTTCCTAGGACCTACCGGCGTAGGTAAGACAGAATCTGCTAAAACTTTGGCACGATTCCTCTTTGATAGCGAAAAGAATCTTATTAGAATTGATATGAGCGAATATATGGAAAAACACGCCGCAAGTCGCCTTGTAGGCGCACCTCCGGGATATGTTGGCTATGAGGAGGGTGGGCAACTCACCGAAGCCGTGCGCCGCAAACCTTATAGTGTCGTGCTTTTTGATGAGATTGAAAAAGCGCACCCCGATGTGTTTAATATGCTCTTGCAAGTCCTTGATGATGGGCGTTTGACAGACAATAAGGGCGTTACGATTGACTTTAGAAACACGATTATCATCTTAACAAGCAATATCGCAAGTAGCGCGATTATGGAGCTAAAAGACGAGCAAGAGCGTGAAAATGCAGTAAAAGATGCGTTGAAAAATTATTTCAAACCAGAATTTTTGAATCGCCTAGATGATATTGTGATTTTCAATCCGCTTGGATTAGAGCAAATCACGCACATTGTGGATATTTTATTTATTGGAATCCAAAAGAAATTAATAGAGCGCGACATTCACATTATCCTAGAACCAAGCGCAAAAGAATTTATTGCTAAAGTTGGTTTTGACCCAACCTTTGGTGCGCGTCCGCTTAAACGCGCTTTGTATGAGGAGATTGAAGACCGCTTGGCGGATTTAATCTTAGAGGGCAAAATCAAGGAGGGAAGCAAAGTTACTTTTTACGCCGATACGGAATCCGTAAAGGCAAGAATTGATTAAAGTTGTCATAAAACTGCGGATTTTGTACCTTAAGTGCGCACCACTTAAGGTGCGAGGTTTTTATAACCTAAAAAGCAAAGGTAGTTTTGTTTGCCTTGCTTTTGAGAGTTGGAATCTTTGAGATTCTATTTTTTAGAGTTTTCCTCTTTTTTTGCTCTAATATTTAATTCTTTTTTAAGCTCTTGATATTCCTTAGAACCAAAATAGAATGTTACCACTTTCGCATTTAAACGCTCTTTGTAAATATCGTATTCTTGCTGATTTTGAAGCATTTTGTAAAGATTATCAAGTTTAAAACAAGTGTTTGAATATTTCTTTTTCTCTATTTCATCAAGTTTGTATTCTTTCATTTTGCCAAAAATAGAATCCGCCTTGTCTTTT
>JALEPE010000098.1 GCA_022766795.1 Helicobacter sp. | reverse complement strand
AAGGACTATGAAGCCACCTACAAAGAACCCGTTAGCACATTTAGTGCGATGTTGGCGGACGCGTATGGAATTGCTATTCAAGCGATTGAACAATGTGGTGCTAGCGATAAAGAATGCATTAATGACAAAATCCGCAATGTGAAAGATTATGAGGGTATTAGTGGCACATTCTCATTGCAAAATGGGGAATCTATCCGCAGTGCCGTGATTAACGAAGTTAAAGACGGACAATTAATCTATAAAACAACCGTGAATCCTTAAACTTAAGGTAATTATTTGGATATTTTAACATTTTTTCAACAATGTATTAACGGCTTAAGTCTTGGCAGTATGTATGCACTAATCGCCATTGGTTACACAATGGTGTATGGCTGTTTGCGCCTTATCAACTTTGCCCACGCAGATATTATGATGGTTGGGGCGTTTTTAGTCTTTTTTGCAGTAGGTGCATTTGGATTACCCTTTTATGCCGCTGTAATTGTATCCGTGCTATTATGTGGAGGCTTGGGGGTTATTATTGATAAAGTTGCCTACACACCTTTACGCAATGCACCTAGAATCTCTATGTTAATTACTGCCATTGGCGTGAGCTTCTTTTTGGAAAATGTGTTTAATGTGTTTTTTGGCTCTACACCTAGATTCTTTAATGCACCAGAATTTTTTGTCCAGCCCATTACACTTTTTGGAATTAATTTAACAACCATTACGCTCATTGTGCCGCTTGTAACACTTATTTTTCTTATTGCACTCTTGCGATTCTTACACCATACAAAACAAGGAATGGCAATCCGTGCAAGCGCATTTGACATCAATACCGTGCGCCTAATGGGGATTAATGTTAATTCTATTATTGCGCTTGTTTTTGCCATTGGCAGTATGTTAGCGGGAGTTGGTGGAATATTCTATGCGATTTCCTATCCTACTATTGATCCTTTAATGGGTGTTTTAATTGGGCTAAAAGCCTTTGCTGCTGCAGTATTAGGTGGAATCGGAAGTGTAGGTGGAGCGGTGCTTGGTGGATTTATTTTGGGCTTTACAGAGGTAATGGCAGTTGCAATATTTCCAGAGCTTGGAGGATATAAAGATGCCTTTGCATTTTTGTTTTTGATTTTAGTGTTGCTATTCCGCCCGGTTGGAATTATGGGCGATTGGCGTTTAGAAAAAAGTCGTTTTTAGGAGTTAATAATGTTTAAAACTTTTTTTGCAAAAGCTCCAACAACGGCAACTTTAGGATTCCATATTTGCGTGTATTTAAGCGTGATTTGCTTAATTTTTGCTGCACAAACTTTACTAGGAGATTACGCACTTAGAATCTTTAATAACATTCTTATTTTTGTAATTCTAGCTGTGAGTTACAATCTTATCAATGGTGTAACAGGGCAGCTTTCCTTAGAGCCCAATGGATTTGTAGCCATTGGCGCGTATATCACAGCATTAATGCTACTAGATTCAGACTTGAAATGGGGAATGTTTCAATTAGCCGACCCGCACCCCTTTGTGCTTAATATGTATAGTGAGTTATTGCCCGCGCTTTTATGCAGTGGGATTGTTGCCGCAATCATTGCAGTAATTCTTGCATTCCCTGTATTCCGTGTGCGTGGGGATTATTTAGCCATTGTAACGCTTGGCTTTGGTTTCATCATTAAAATTCTAGCTATCAATAAGCCAGAATGGACAAATGGCGCGATTGGCTTAAATGAGATTCCAAACAACCACGATTCCGTAGTAGGTTACATTGAACGCACACTTTTAACACTAAGCAGTGGAGATTCCGCATTTAGCGCATTTTTAAAAACTATCTATACCCACGCCTTTAGCAATGGTGCAAACATCACCGTATTTTTTTGGAGTGGAATCTTAGCCACCGCTTCGGTGATTTTAATCCTACAAATCGTATATTCTAAATATGGGCGTGCAATGAAAGCCGTGCGCGATGATGAGGATGCCGCGATTGCAATGGGAGTGAATACCTTTAAAATCAAAACATTTGCATTCTCGACTAGCGCATTTTTAGAGGGAATTGGGGGTGGATTAATGGCAGTTTGGCTCACAACAATTGATCCAAAAATCTTTGGCTTTGAGCTAACATTCCAACTTTTAATCATTATCGTGCTTGGTGGATTAGGAAGCACCACAGGAGCGATTCTAGGGGCGATTTTAGTCATTGGCGGTGGCGAGTGGCTTAGATTCCTAGACCAGCCTTTGGTATTCTTTGGCACGGATTTTGGAACATATCCCGGACTTAGAATGGTGTTTTTTTCACTTATTCTGCTGATTATTATGCTTTTTGCAAGAGAGGGCATTATGGGCAAAAATGAACTTTGGGATTTAAATCCAACACGTTTTAAGTGGTTCAAAAGGAGGCAATAATGGCTATTTTAGAACTAGAAAATGTCAGCATTGCCTTTGGAGGATTAAAGGCGATTGATAATGTAAGCTTCAAAGTAGAATCTAAGCAAATTTTTGGGCTAATTGGTCCAAATGGCGCGGGCAAAACAACAATGTTTAATATCATTACTGCAAATTATAAGCCCAATGCCGGCAAAGTTAGCTTTCTAGGCAAGGATATTTCAAGATACAAACCCAACACAATCGTTAATCTTGGAATCGCACGAACATTCCAAAATATCCGCCTATTTAACTCAATGAGCGTCTTAGATAATGTGCTAATTGGTTTGCACAATAATGCAAAATATAGCTTTTTTGAGGCAGCATTTCGTGTGGGAAGGTATTTCAAAGAAGAAAAACGCATTAAAGAAAAGGCGCAATGGCTACTGGAATATATGGGACTTAGCGACAAAATGTATCTCAACGCAAATGCGCTAAGCTATGGAAATAGTCGTAAAGTAGAGATTGCAAGGGCATTAGCAACAAATCCAAAGCTACTATTACTAGACGAACCCGCTGCGGGTATGAATCCCAAAGAAACGCAAGAACTAAGTGAGCTAATTTTTAAAATGCAAAAAGATTTTGATTTAAGCGTATTGCTTATTGAGCACGATATGCCCTTTGTTAATACGCTTTGTGAGCAAGTTTTAGTCTTAGATTATGGTAAGAAACTTTTTAATGGGACACCGCAGGAAGCCATTAATAATACAGAAGTGATTGCCGCATATTTAGGGGATTTTTATGCTACAAGTTGAAAATTTAGAAGTGCATTATGGTTTAATCGTAGGACTGAAAGGGATTAGCTTTCATATTGAAGAACACGAAATTATCACATTGATTGGGAGTAATGGTGCAGGTAAAACTTCCAGCCTAAATGGAATCGTGCATTCCGTTAAGACAGAGGGTAAGGTGCATTTTTTTGGCGCAAATATTTCTAAAGTCCCAACACATAGAATCATTAGACGTGGAATTGCACTTGTGCCAGAGGGGCGACATATTTTTACCAACCTTAGTGTAGATGAAAATCTAAGAATGGGCGCATACCACAATGATGAAAATTTTGCAATTATGCGCGAGAAAATGTATCGTCTATTCCCACGCTTAAAAGAACGTTACAAGCAAATGGCTGGAACAATGAGTGGTGGCGAACAACAAATGCTTGCCATAGCAAGAGCATTAATGGGTGAGCCAAAATTGCTAATGCTAGACGAGCCCAGTCTTGGACTTGCACCAAAAGTCGTGGGAGAGCTATTTGAGATTATTTTAAATTTACGTGAAAATGGAATCACGATTTTACTTGTGGAGCAGAATGCCTTTGCCGCGCTAAAGGTTGCAAATCGCGCCTATGTGCTGGAGAATGGTAAGATTGTAATGGAAGATTCCGCACAGAATCTTTTAGAGGATAAAGAGATTAAAAAACGTTATCTAGGAGGATAATTGTCATTGCAAATGCTGTTACAGCGCGTAGCAGAAAGTGTTTGTGCAGGTTTGCTGTTGCTAACGCAAGATGCCTATTTGCACAAATCTATAATTTTATATCTCCACAATTTCCGCCCTTTATCCTTGTGGGATTCCACCTCTTTGTCATTGTAGAACCGCAACGCAATTCGTGGCAATTTATAATTTTAAACCAAAGTCGATTATCAAAGGTGAAATTTTGGATTATGGATTGCTACGATTCCATCAATGGAATCGCACAATAATGGAGGAGAAAAAGATTGTAAATTCTCATAATGATAAAGCAGATTCCAGAATCTTACAATGCCCTTACGCAAGCCTCTAATCGCTCAAAACCTGTATCAATTTCTGCTTTGGTAATTGTGAGACTTGGGACGAATCGTGCCGTATTTTTACCACTTTTTAACACCAATACACCATTCTTAAATGCGGAATCTATGAAGCTTGCTAATGTATCAGCGTCTCTTACTCTAAGTCCGCGCATTAGCCCTAGTCCAATTTCTTGTGTAAATTTATCACTATGCGCCTTTTGCAAATCCTGCAATTTATGCGTAAAATATGTGATGGTTTGATCTAGACGCCCACTTTGCTTCTCGCTACTTAGAATCTCTAAAACCTCTAATGCAGCAGCAGTGGATAGGAAATTACCACCAAAGGTGCTGCCGTGGTCACTTGGAGAAAAAATATCTTTCAATGTCGTCATTACAGCACCGATTGGCACGCCTCCACCAAGCCCTTTTGCCGTAGAAATAACATCAGGTGTGATTCCATATACATTAGACGCAAACAGCTCCCCACTCCGATAAATCCCTGTTTGCACCTCATCTACCATTAAAAGAATGTTTTTCTCTTTTAAAAACTTTGCAAGATGTTGAACTTCTTGCTTATCAAATGGCGTGATTCCACCCTCCCCTTGCACAAGCTCCAATAGAACAGCGCAAGTAATATCACTAATTTTATTTGGAATATCGCTTAAATCTTTAGCATAAATAAAACCATCGGGGAATGGTCCAAAACTCGTGTGGAATTTATCCTGCCCCGTAGCCTTTAATGTGCTAATTGTGCGCCCGTGAAATGAAGAATCTAACGTAATGATTTGATAACGTTTTGGCACACCATTGACTTCCCCAAACTTTCTCGCAATTTTCAACGCACCCTCATTGGCTTCAGCACCGGAATTTGCAAAAAATATGCGCATATCGTAACCGCTTAGCTCAATAAGCTTTTTAGCAAGCTTTGCTTGTGGCTCAATAAGATAAAGATTAGAAGTATGGATTAGTTTTTTAGCTTGCGTGTAAATCGCCTCTGCTAGACGCATATTACCGTGCCCTACGCTACACACAGCAATCCCAGCACCAAAGTCAATATAATCCTTGCCACTCTCATCATAAAGCACTGCACCACTACCCTTAACAAAACGTGTGTAGTTACGCGCATAGGTGTGCAATACATAGTCCAAATCCATTTGCTTTAAAGTTTGTGTGTCCATAAAAATACCTTTTATTCAATTTAATACCCATTGAAAACCTAGAAGATGTTTTCAATGTGGAATCACAAAAGTTTTACACATAAATACGCGCTAAAACTTCCTTAAAGGTACTGACTGGATAGATTTTTAATCCGTCTTTAACCTCTTGTGGAATCTCATCTAAATCGCGTTCAAAATTTTTCTTAGGGATTAGCACCTCTTTCATTCCCGATTTATACGCCGCAATAAGCTTTTCCTGCAATCCACCAATAGGCAGAACCTTGCCGCGCAACGTAAGCTCTCCCGTCATCGCAATATCGCCCCGCACCTTTTTATTTGTCAGCAGAGATGAAAGCGCGCTTGCAATCGCGATACCAGCACTTGGTCCGTCCTTTGGAGTTGCGCCCTCTGGAACGTGCAAATGCACATCAAAGCGATTATAAATTTCATTTGGGCTTAAATGCGCGTGCTTGCCCTTTTCCTCCTGCGTTAAAGGAATCTGCTTTGCATCAATCTTTAATGTGCCATTATCAATCAATGATTTTACATAAGAATACGCAATTTTTGCGCTTTCTTTCATCACATCGCCCAGATTCCCTGTTAGATTCAAGCTACCCTTACCTCTAATTTTCAGTGCTTCTATTTTTAGAACATCGCCTCCAACGCTTGTCCAAGCAAGTCCATTGACAAGTCCGACTTCCGCAGTTTTACTTGCATTTTCAAATTCAAACACAATTTTATCCAAATAATCTGGTAAATTCTTAGGCGTGATTTGGATTTTTTCCGTGTTGTTTTGCAAAATTTGTTTTGCCACTTTACGCAAAATCTCGGCAATCTTTCGTCTAAGATTCCGCACACCCGCTTCACGTGTGTATTTTTCAATGAGTAATTTAATTGCACCTTGCGTAAAGCTAATTTCCTTGCTTTGCAATCCGTGTTTTTTAATCTCTTGAGGAATGAGATATTTTTTAGCAATTTGCTCTTTTTGATTAGGCGTGTAGCTATTAATATTGATAAACTCCATTCTATCACGCAATGGAGCTGGAATCGCACTAATATCATTTGCGGTAGCAATAAAAATCACTTGGGATAAGTCTAAATCAAAATTTGCATAATAATCCCTAAATTCTTTATTCTGTTCAGGGTCTAAAATTTCTAAAAGCACCGAGGAGGGATCACCACGAAATGAATTACGGATTTTATCAATCTCATCTAGCACAACAACAGGATTCATCTCTTTTGCATCAATAAGCCCCTGCACGATTCTGCCGGGCATTGCACCAATATAAGTTCTGCGATGTCCGCGCAACTCACTCACATCTTCTAATCCACCTAGTGCAATACGCACCAATTTGCGCTTTAATGCAAGCGCAATAGAGTTAGCAAGACTCGTTTTTCCCACCCCGGGCGGTCCATAAAAACAAAGAATCGTCCCCTTAGCACCCGCTGTATCTTGCTCACTTTGCAACCCCTTATTCTTACGCATTTCAAGTAGTTTGCGCACCGCAAAATATTCCACAATACGTTCTTTTGGCTTCTCTAACGCATAATGATCTTTATCAAGCTGCTTTTCTACCACTTCAATCTCTAAATCTTGCTTAGAATATTGCCCAAATGGAATCTCAAGCACAACTTCTAAATAGTTTTGCAATACATTGGCGTCCGCACTATCTTGGTGCATTCTTGAAAGCTTATTGATTTGTTTTTGGATTTCTTTATGCACCTCTTTTGTGATAAATTTTTTAATGGATTCTAACTTTTGTCGGTATTCATCAAGCTCAGAATCACGATTAGAGTCCCCACCTAATTCCTTTTGAATCTGCTTTAGCTGCTCTTTTAAGAAATATTCCTTATTTACCTTTTCCATTTGAGAATTAACTTTATTTTTAATTTCTTTTTGGATTTGCTGGGCGCGGATTTCCTCCATTGTGATTTCAATGAGGCTTAAAAGTCGCTCTTCAGGATTACTTTCTTTAAAAATCTTATAGGCTTGGTCTTTTTTTAGCCGAATCGCACTTGAAATTAAATCTGCCGCACGATTTGGGTCTGCGGTATCATTAATACTTTTCAATAAGTCTTGCGGAAAGTTTTGTGCAATATTATAAAGCGTGCGTAACTTTTCTTTCAATACCGCTAAAATTGCTTCTGTGCGGATTGCATCAAAAGGCTGTGAGACAATAGGAACAATCTTTCCAATGCGTGGTTTTTGTCCTTCCACCTCTAAAATACTACCACGACTTAAACCTTGAAATAGAATCTTTACTCGTCCTTCTGGCAATGCGACGCGGCGCATAATCGTTCCTATCACGCCTATATCATAAAAATCCTGCGCATTTTCATCATTATCGCCACTCTCGCTTGCTCTAGAAGGCGCGATAAAAATTAACTTATCTTTAGTCTCCATTGCTAAATCAATGGCTTTTAGATTATCCTCATCTCCAATAAATAAAGGTACAATCATAAAAGGATAAAGTAAAACCTCTTCATCAACAACAATAGGAATACTTTTAGGGAATGCCCCATAACGTTCTAACTGCATATTTACCACTCAAAAAGTTTTTTATACCACGGCGACTCTACTTCATCACGTAGCATTTCTTGTAGCCATTGCACTTCTTGCGCTTTTTCTTTATAAAATTCTGCACCACTGCCCTTTTTTCTACGCTCATACAATCTTGCAATTTCCTCATTCAAGGATAAATTTGCAAGCTCTAAACGCAATAGCATTGTATCCACAATCGGACGATAGCGCGAATAGGGATAAGTGCGCGAAAATTCCTTTGCGTCTCTAATGGAATCCAATAAAAGCTGCTGATCGCGAAACTTCTCTGCAAAGGCAAAATAATTTGCTTGTAACTTTAAAAATCTAATAAAATCAATATTTTCTGGGCTTCCAAAACGTTTTGTAAATTCATCAAAATAGAATCCCGCAAGCACATATTCCTCATTTTGCATATGCGCACGCCCCAAAATCAACATTGCCTCACTTAAAAGCGGTGAGTTTAAATGCTCACTTTGCAAAGATACAAAATAGCTATCCGCCTTTTCCAAATCTCCATTGCGTATTTCCTTTAACATATTTTGATACCAATAATCCGCAGATTTATTGACTTCATCTAAATCTAATCCACTATTTGTTTTTAACGAACAAGCACTCAATAATACAGCTAAACACAAGGTAAATATAGAAAAATTAAATATTTTTGACACACTTCATTCCTTAAAATTAACTCAAAGATTTATGCGTTTTGAAATGGAATCACAAACACTTCCAATGCAAAATTTTCGCAAACAATGGGCGTTATTATAGCGGATTTGCGCCTGTTTTTTCTAAAATTTTTATAAAAAAATTGATTTTTTGTTTTAATTGCGATAAAATCACACGAAAAACTTTAGCAAACATTGAATACATAAAAGCTAATTTAGCACAAAATTGCGTGCGCTATTGTGAAGGAATAGGAATGGAATTTGTAGTAAAATCTCCGATTTTAGGCTTTGAGCAAATCAAAAAGATGAAATTAGAAAAAGTTGTGCAAGAGGATGAAACCTTTATGCAGCTTAAAAGTTGCGATAATGACGGAATTTCTTTCACATTGGTTAATCCTTACGCTATGCGCTCCGATTATGAATTTGAGATTCCAATGCCTATTGTAGAAGCCCTAGAATTAAAGGATAATTCCAATATTTCTGCACAAAATGGTAGAATTGTTACACTAAACATCGTGTGTATCCAAGAGCCTATTCAAAATTCCACGGTGAATTTCCTAGCACCCGTGCTATTCAACTTTGATAACTGCACAATGGCGCAAGTTGTGTTAGAAAATCAAAAGTATGTCAATTTCGGACTTGCAGAACCTATTTCTAAATTTTTTGACTTCTCCCAACAATGAAATCCTTAATCATTCTAGGCTATGGAAAAATGGCAAAAGCCTTAGCGCAAGGCTTGAAAAGTCAATATAACATTGTAGTGTGCGGACGCAATCACGCAAAAATCCAAACCTTTTGTGATGAGCTAAGCCTAACGCCCCTCTTTTTAGAAAATTCCACAATCTCTCTTACGCAAAACGATGAGATTCTGCTTTGCGTAAAGCCCTATGCGCTGACTTCTTTTGCGTTTAAAGGTAAAGCAAAATGCGTGTATTCTATCCTCAATGCCGTAAGCCTAGAAACTTTGAAACAAACCATAGAATCGGAAAATTATATCCGAGCAATGCCGAATATTTGCGCAAGTGTTGGACAATCCATCACGAGTCTTTGCGGTGATTTAGCCTTTAAAGAGGAATCGTTCGCGATTTTTGATTCTATTGGCAAGAGTGTGTGGCTTGAAGAAAAAGATTTTGCCTTAGCCACTGCTTTGGGCGGGTGCGCACCGGCGTTTTTGGCACTTGTGGCAGAATCGCTGATTGATAGCGGTGTAACTTATGGTTTGAAACGCGAGGATTCTACACAGATTGTGCGCACACTCTTTAGCGGATTTGCAAAACTTTTGGAGCAAAATCACCCTACATTACTCAAAGAAAGCGTGATGAGTCCGGGTGGTTCTACGGCGCAAGGTGTGGCAACATTAGAAAAATATGCCATTAAAAATGCCTTTTTGGAGGCAATCCTCACTTCTAAAAGCTTTGCTTAACTTGATTCACACACCAAAGACAATCGCAATTCTAGGTGGAAGCGGCTCGGGTAAGAGCGCACTATCCTTAGAAATCGCGCGGGAATTTCCTTGTGCAATTCTATCCTTAGACTCCCTTAGCATTTATCAAGAAATCAATATTGCAAGTGCGAAGCCAAGCGCGCTAGAACGCGGAGAAATCGTGCATTTTGGGATTGATATATTGCGCCCTGATGAAACGCAAAATGTGCAAAACTTTATCACACAATTCTATAAGGCTAAGGAATTTTGCGAGCAAAATGCACTCCATTTATGTATTGTTGGCGGCAGCGGATTCTACCTTAAAACATTACTAAATGGAATCTCTAACCTACCAACGCGTAGAGATTCCACTCCAACTAAGATTCAAAATCTAGGGGATTTAAAATCACAATTTGCGTTTCTTTCACGCCTTGATAGCGCATATGCAAATATGCTAAAACCCCAAGACACTTATCGCATTACACGCGCTTTAGAGATTTATTTTGACACAGATACGATTCCAAGCGTATATTTTAAAGAGAATCCACCAAAACCCATTCTGCAAAATTGTGAGATTTTTGAGATTCTACTGGATAGAGAAATCCTGCGTAAGCGGATTAGCGAACGCACAAAAATGATGTTGCAGAATGGATTACTGCAAGAAGTGGAATCACTAATTGCCAAATATGGCACACAACATCAATGGGCTAAGAGTATCGGCATTAAAGAAGTATTGGAGTGCAAGGATATTACGCAGTTAGAATCTCTTATCACTACACATACCGCACAACTTGCTAAGCGACAAAGAACTTTCAACAAAACGCAATTTCCACCACATTTCTGCGGAGATTATCACGCAGTAAAACACGCCATTAAAGCAACATTTACTTAACTCTTTATCAATGCAAAATTCTGTGTATCCTAACCTCTGTCAATGTGAGATTTTGTGCGCCCTACCTTTCTGTCATTGCGAGACTTCGTAAGAAGTCGTGGCAATCCACACCTTGCATATATTACGCTTAAATAGTGTTGTCGTTTTGACTGCTTTTATTTATGGATTACTTCACTTTGTTTGCAATGACAAATTCCGTCCTGTTGCTATTACCATTGCGAGAAAATTTTTAAAATTTTTGTGGCAATCTATAAGTTTATGTTACAATTCCTTTTATTTTGTGAGTTTTTAAGGAATATAAATGGCGAGAAAATTATTATGGGTAAGCCCCTTTAGCCTACACGATACAAGCTCGGGTGCAGCGGTGCAGTGCAGAATTATGCTAGAGCAATTAAGCAAAAGTGGAATCGCGGTAAAAGTTCTAGGCAGCTTTATTTTTGACTCCCCACGCGGTGCGACAAGCTACTTCCCTAATTTGCAAGAGCAGATTGCAAACAATAAGCCTCTTTATCTTAAAGACGAGGATAATGGCGTGGAGTATTACTACACTATTTGTAAAAATACTGCAATGGAGCAATTTACGCACAATGAATCGTGGGAGCTTTTTCAATATTTCAGTATGCTTTGCAATAGCTTCCGTCCCGATATTGCAATGGGCTATGGCACAGGCACAAGCGGGGTTGCAATACACGCAGAAGCGAAACGGCGCGGAATCCCCTTTGTTTATCCTATTTGCAATGCAAACCACCCTTATTATAACTTTAGCGATTGTGATTTACTGATTACAGAATCGCAAGCAACTTCAAACCTCTACGCAATGCGTGATCGTTTAAATGTATTACCAACAGGGATTTTTATCAATAAGGAAAAATTTATTAGTCAAGAACGCACGCCTAAATATGTTACAATGATTAATCCCTGTCCCTCAAAGGGCGTCAGCATTTTTGCCAAGCTTGCAGAAATAGCGCAAAAAGAACTACCCGATGTGCAATTTCTCGCGGTAGATGGACGCGGAAGCTTTGTAGAATCGCTAGGCGCATTGCATTTACCCGATAGCGATAAACGCCCTTATGCGCCAAAAATGTTTAAAAATGTAGATATTGCCTCGCATACGGGCGATATGAGAAATATTTATAAGGTTACAAAAGTGCTTTTAGCACCCTCTTTAGCGTATGAATCTTGGGGGCGCGTAGCCAGCGAAGCTGTGCTAAATAAGATTCCAGCCATTGTGAGTGCAAACAATGGCGGTGGATTACAAGAAGCAATGGCGGGAATGGGATATGCACTCAATGTTCCTGAAGCATGCATTAAAGATCATCTAAGGATTCCAACAGATAAAGAAATTAAAGAATGGCTAGACACACTTAAGAAAGCATTAAAAAAGGACTTTTCTAAGGAATTTAAAAAGGCGGAGCAAGCTTTATCTATTGCAAAAAGCACAGAACGATTGCTTGAAATCTTAGAACCACTCTTCGCGCGGGGAGCAAGTCGGAATCCACAGATGATTTTAGACGGAATCCTACGAATGGAATATAATGGAGGCTTTAAATAGGGCTACAATGCGCTATGTTATTGCGAGATTCCGCAGGAATCGTAGCAATCCAATATGGAATCTAGTTTGAAAGATTCTATTATTGGCATTTTAACCACTTTGATTTATGGATTTGCTTTGCAATGATAGAATTAGAAAACCAAACACATCAACAAGGAATCCAAATGGAAAAATCACTGGTTGTCATCGCGCTTGATATAGGACTAAAACGTATCGGTGTAGCAAAGGCAGTGTGTGGGATTCCACTATGTCTTGCACCCATTTTGCGCCAAAACCGCAATCAAGCTGCAAATGCGGTGAATGCGCTCGTTAATACAGCAAAAGCTGATGTGCTTGTTGTTGGGATTCCTATGAAAGACAACTTAGAATCAAAAGAAGATGCAATCGCACAAATGCAGCGGCGCATTAAGCATTTTGTAGGGCTTTTAACATTGCCTAAAAACACAAAAGTTGTGTTTATTGATGAAAATTTTAGCTCACAAGAAGCCCTAGAGAAACTAGAGGATAAAAAAATGCGTAAAAAAGCACATAGCAAAGACGGAACGCTAGATTCCCACGCCGCACTTGTGATTTTAGAACGTTTTTTAGCCACAAAACAAATCCCCTAACATTGCAAAATTTTATCACTTCTTGTGTCATTACACAGAATCTCGCCTTGAAAGATTCCATTGCAAAGTTACAAGTATACAAAATTATAGATTGCTTCACTGCGCTACGTTCCATTCGCAATGACAAAGGGGTTGGATTCCGTCATTGCGAAGCCTCATTAGAGGCTGTGGCAATCTATAACGATAAACTTCTTTTAAAGATTCCATTGCAAATGCTTCTGTATGCGTAATTATGGATTTGCACTAAAGTGGGCAAATTTACTTGCATAAATATGCGCCACAACTTCTTGCGCTCTCTTGCAATGACGCAGTGGGGAATTTCAAGGATTCAAGATTATTTCAAACGATTGACTTAAAATTATTTCTGCGCTATAACCCACTACCAAAAAGGTATCCACAATGAAAGAAACAAAAGAAAAGCTATTGCAAACCGCAACGGAACTTTTTGCAAAATATGGAATCAATGGCGTTTCCACCCGTGTGTTAGCAAAAGAATCGGGTGTGAATCTAAGCTCCATCAATTACTATTTTGGTAGCAAACAAAAGCTTTATGACGCGGTTTTGGAATCCATTATAGAAAAGATCTCTGCATTTATCGCCTCAAAACACGCACCCTTGCTAGAGAAACAACTTCCACCCAACGAGGAGTTTAAAGCCTTTAAAAGCACTCGGGATTCTGCTTTTAAGCATTGCGTGTTTGTGTGCTAAAGAAGTTGTTGTTGATGGATATGTGGAGGGGGAATATGTCTATCTTGCACCCTCCACAAGTGGAATCTTAGAGTAAATCAATGTAGTCAAGGGACAGCAAGTTACAAAGGATTCCAATCTTTTTGCGGTGGATTCCACAATGTGGCAATTCAAGCTCAACAACGCGCAAAATAGCGTCCAAGCGGCAAAAGAGCAACTCTTGCAATCCCAAGCAATCTTTAGTAATACCAAAAAAGAATACAATCGCGTGAAAAAACTCATACAATCCAAAGCGATTTCACAAGGAGAATACGACACAAAACTTGCAAATTTTGATAGCGCAAACGCAAGAGTCTCCGAGCTAAAAACGCAACTCGCCATAGCAGAGGAGAATCTACGACAAACACAAAGGCAATACACGCAAAATGTTGTAACTTCTAAAGTGAATGGAATCGTGAGTGATGTTTATTTTCGGCTTGGGGAGTTTGTCGCACAAGGGAATCCAATCCTAGCGATTCTACCCCCTGAAAATGTAAAGATTAGATTCTTTGTAGCAGAGAAAGTGTTGCCCACAATCCATTACAACCAAAAAGTTTTTGTCCGCTACGACAATGCACCAAAAGAGATTG
Organism: Helicobacter sp.; assembly: GCA_022766795.1. Lineage (GTDB taxonomy): Bacteria > Campylobacterota > Campylobacteria > Campylobacterales > Helicobacteraceae > Helicobacter_D. Next base: position 14,636 of record JALEPE010000098.1, on the reverse strand, counting down.
AAGCAAAGGTTTCTTATATCGCACCAACCGCTGAATACAAACCTCCAATTATTTATAGTGTGCAGAGCCGCAATAAACTAGTCTTTATGATTGAAGCAACCTTTGAGAACTTGCAAGAAGTGCTAAATCCCGGGCTTCCTGTGAGCGTTAGGATTCCATAAATGAGCGCATTGGTGATTGATGTTAAGAATCTTAGCAAAAAATTTGGCGATAAATTGGTGGTGAATCATATCAATCTGCAAGTGCCAAAGGGAAAAATTTATGGATTCTTAGAACCTAATGGCTCGGGCAAAACGACTACGATTCGTATGCTTTGCGGACTGCTAACGCCTAGTAGCGGAAGTGGGCAGTGTTTGGGGTTTGATTTGATGAAAGACACTTTAGCAATCCGCGAAAGGGTGGGCTATATGACGCAAAAATTTAGTTTTTATGAGGATATGACAATCTATGAAAACCTTGAATTTACTGCGAATATCTATCAAATGTAAGATACCAAAAATCTTGTTGCAAACACAATCGCAAAGCTTGGGCTGCAAAGTCGGTAAAATCAACTCGCAGGGGCATTATCGGGTGGCTGGAAACAAAGACTAGCCTTAGCAGCTTGTATCTTGCATAAGCCGGATATTTTGTTGCTTGATGAACCCACCGCAGGAGTTGATCCAAAGGCTAGGCGCGAGTTTTGGGACGAGCTTGGGAGGCTAAGTGAGGAGGGAATGACGATTCTTGTTAGCACGCATTATATGGACGAGGCGGAACGTTGCCACGCGATTGTGTATATCGCGCAAGGTAATCTCATCGTGCAGGGAGCAGTGGAGGAAGTGATTGCAAAAACACAGCTTGAAACTTTAGAGGTTTTTGGGGTGGATTTGCCACTCTTACAAAAGAAGCTAGAGCAAGAATCCCAAATCACAACAATGTCGCTTTTTGGAGGAGCTTTAAGGGTTTGTGGCAGAGAGGAAGGCGCATTAATTCACGCCTTACAGCCCTTTAAAGAGCAACATAATCTCTCGTGGCAAAGGGGCAAGACTTCCCTAGAGGACGCCTTTATCTATTATTTACAAGCCTCAAAGGACAGGTAATGCGCTATTCTCTCCAAAGGCTCAAGGCGATTATTAAAAAGGAATTTATCCAACTTAGGCGTGATAGAACAACCTTAGGTATGATGATAATGCTACCGATTATGCAGCTTCTACTCTTTGGCTATGCGATCAACACAGACCCCAAAAGGCTTCCAACCGCAACCATTATGCAAGACCATAGTTTTTTGACGCGTAGCATTGTGGCGAGTTTGCAAAATTCGGAATATTTTAAAATCACGCACCATATTACAAGCGACAAAGAGGGTAATGCACTCTTAACACAAGGTAAGGTTTTGTTTGTTGTCTCTATTCCTAACAACTTCACACAAGATGTTATTCGCGCTAAAAAGCCCACGATTCTACTTCAAGCAGACGCCACCGACCCTACGGCGATTGCAGGGGCGATTGGCGCGTTAAACGGAATCGTGAATAAGGTGATTGTAGAGAACTTTAAAGGTACGTTGCGGTATTTGCACCCTAGCGATTCTGCCTTTTCTATCCTCACGCAAAAATCCTACAATCCCGAGGGATTTACGCGTTACAATATCGTTCCGGGCTTGATTGGTGTCGTGCTGATTTTTACAGGTGTGATGATGACTGCCCTTGCAATCACGCGTGAGAGGGAGCGAGGGACGATGGAGAATCTCCTCTCAATGCCGGTAAAACCGCTTGAAGTGATGATTGGCAAAATCGCACCCTTTGCTTTTATCGGCTTTTTTCAAGCAAGTATGGTTTTGCTCATTGCTTATTTTTTGTTTGATATACCTATTCTTGGCAATATCGGGCTATTGTTTATGGGAATCCTCTTGTTTATTGTGTGTAATTTGGCAATAGGATTCCTCATCTCCACAATTGCAAAAAGTCAAACACAAGCCCTCCAAATGTCTGTATTTGTGCTAATGCCCTCTATCATAATGACAGGATTTATGTTTTTTCAAGGAATGCCCCTTTGGGCGCAGATGATTGGCAAATGTATCCCTCTTACTTGTTTTATCCGAATCGCTAGGGGGATTATGCTAAAGGGTGCAGGGTTTATGGATATTTTACCTCATTTATCCGCACTAGGAATCATTGTTCTTGTGCTTACCGCTTGGACAATGAAGGTTTATAAAAATACTTTGGATTAAAGTATAGAATCGCAGCAATCTACGATGCAACATATACGAAATAACCACTTTGTCCTATGCTTTCCGCCTTGTTGTGAGAAAGGAGCGGAGCAAATGAAGAATCCCACTCTGTCATCGCGTCTCTTTCTACGTCATTGTGGGAATCTGCGCAGTGTATTCGTGGCAATCCGCCAATTTAAGCAGTTAAATAATAAGGGTTCTTGATTGTTTTGTCTTTTAAGATTATTAGGCTAAAAATCACACACAATTAAACCTTGCTTTGTTGGAAAGGATTGGCATAAGTTAGTTAAGAGGTTAGACGCAAGGGACAATCCCTTGCAAAGATATGTTTTAATAAAGTAGTAAATGCACTTTCTGTGAGCCATGCACTCCAAAAACCGTGATAAGCTCAATATCAGCAGTGCGCGAAGGACCCGCAATAAATAAAATATTACTAGGCAAAACTTCATTTTCAGCTTTGACTAAATTTAAGGCTTCCGCTAGACTTCCGACAACATTTTCTTTCTTTAATAGCATAATGCAAAGTGTTGGTGCAAGACTTAGCATTCTAGGTTGAGTGCTAGAAGAATGCACCAATGCAACGCCGTGTGAGCTAATACCAAACTTTGCATGAACAACAGAAAAATCGCTATGGAAAACTTCCGCTCTTAAATTTTCAATTTCTTGATTGAAGCACACTTTTTGCGTTGCTTCAATCTTGTCAATATCCAACCCCAAGCTTTCGCTATAAATCATTTTTTGATAGCCATAACTTTTAACAATCTCATTAATTTTACTCTCCAAACTACCGCTATCGCATTCCTCTACAATATATTTATTATCCGTCATTTTGCGCTTCATTTCTTCTAGCTTTTCACCGCTTCTTTGGATATGCACCACAGGATCTACACTTGCTTTGTATTCAAAATCTGGCATTTTATGAGCTTTTTTCAATCTCTCTAAAATTTGCCCCTTACTGCGTTGTGAAATCTTTTCAATTCTGCTATTCATAATGCACCCCTTGCAATTCTTGAATCTTTTGATAAAGATTACCCTCCATTTGAGGCAGTTCTTTAAACGCACTCCATTTCTTAATCACAGGCAAAGAATCCTTGAAGCGATGCAATATGCTATTAAAATGATGTGCATTCCCGAGTGAAAATCTCCATAAAGCACCATTGGTAGCAACTTTAGCAAAACCTTGCATACCCAAAGCTTCACTTTTGTTAAGCTCCAACATACTAGCACCCAAAGGCGGATTCTCTCCCTGACCGATTTTATTGCTTCGTAACTTTCTAATCAAATCCGCCAATGGAATCTTAACAGGGCAAACCTCGCTACATCGTCCGCAAAGCGAACAGAAACTCAAAATATCGCCCGTTGTATCAATCCCAAAGAGATTCGGACTAATGACTTCGCCAATAGGTCCGGGGTAAATGGTTTGGTAAGTATGTCCGCCGATTTTATCATACACGGGGCAAAAATTCATACAAGCTCCACAGCGAATACAACGCAATGCTTCGCAATAATCAGAATGTGAAAGCATATCACTTCTATGGTGATCAAACAAGATAATATGCACTTCCTTAGGTCCATCTAAATCACCATTTTTTCGTGGGGAAGTGATGATATTATTGTAAGTTGGGATAAATTGTCCTGTTGCAGAAGGAGTGAGTAAATGCACCATTGTTGCTGCGTCCTCAAAAGTCTCCATCACCTTTTCAATTCCGCAAATTGCTACGTGAATTTCTGGGGCTGTGGTACACATTCTGCCATTCCCCTCATTTTCAATAAGCCAAAATGCGCCCTCTTTGCTCATTGCAAAATTGACACCGCTTAAGCCCATTTGTAAGCCCTCAAACTCATCTCTTAGATGCTTTCTTGCGATTGCATTGAGCTTTTCTGGTTCAGATTCTAAAGGAGCATTGAGCTTTTCTTGAAAAATCTTACCCACTTCATAACGATTGCGATGAATCGCAGGCACGACGATATGCACAGGGGTTTCGTGATTGAGCTGCAAAATTAACTCACCTAAGTCTGTTTCAATCGCATTAATGCCCTTTTTTTCAAGAAAATGGTTTAACCCAATTTCCTCACTCGCCATAGATTTACCTTTTAAAATCTTGGTGATATTCTTTTCTTTCATTAATTCATAAACAATCTCACAAGCATCATCACTACTCGAAGCCCAATGCACTTGGATTCCATTTTTTGTGGCATTCTTTTCAAACTCTAAAAGCCGCTCTTCTAGGCTCATAAGGGCATTATTTTTTGCTTGTTGCGCCCTTGCCCTTAATCCCTGCCAATCCTCAAATTTCTCATCAATGATTTTTAAACGATTCCGCTGTAATGTGTGCATAGCAACACTCAAATTATCTCGCATCTGGGAATCATTTAGCTTTGTATGCACGATTTGTTCGTGCGAAATTTTGTGCCCTATACTCATAGATTAACCCCCTCCAATCGTTTCAATAAAAATTCATAGAGATGAATACCTTTTGTATCTACTCCTAATTTGCTCATCGTGCCTTGAATATTCAAAAGACAACCTCCATCGCCACTCACGACATACTTCGCACCGGTATTTTGAATATCTTTAATCTTTTGCATTACCATTGCATTAGAAATTTCAGGCTCTTTGACAGAGAATGTCCCGCCAAATCCACAGCACTCCTCTTCAAACTCTAAAGGCACTAATTCTACATTTTTCAAACGCTTTATAAGATTCTTACTTGCGTTAATGCTATTTTGAATCCTTAAGGCGTGGCAATTTGAATGCCAAGTAACCTTGATATTCTCGCCCTTATCCTCATAATCCACATTTAACACATCGTCCAAATACTGACTTAACTCTATAACGCGTCCGCTAAATTCTTTAACCAAATCAAAGTGAGAATCCCCCTTAAAAAGCTGCAAATAGTCGTGGCTCATCATTCCTGCGCAAGAACCACTTGGCACAACAATAGGGTAATCCTCGGGAAATTGTTTAATATTATAAAGCGCAACTTCTTTACTTTCTTTAAAGTAACCCGAATTAAAGGAAGGTTGTGCGCAACAGGTTTGATTTTTTTTAAAAATCACTTCTACTCCTTCGCGGCGAAGGAGTTTGATTCCGCTTAATACAGCCTCTTGCATAGCTGCTGTTCCTAAACAAGTGGCGAAAAAATAAACCTTTCTCATTGCGATTCCTTATTTAACCAAAGGGACAATTTCTGGAATGATAGCTCCAAGCATTGTTGCAATGATAAATGTCCAAATTCCAATCAACAAAATAAAGCCAATAGAATATTTCAATGTGAATTTAAACAAATCGGATTCTTTGCCAACTAAACCAACCGCTGCACACGCAATGGCAATAGATTGCGGAGAAATCATTTTTCCCACAACACCACCCACAGAGTTTGCCGCTAAGAATAATGCCTCACTAATGCCTAACTCCCTAGCGGTTACTTGTTGTAATGGACCAAATAGCAAGTTTGCGCTTGTATCGCTCCCTGTGATAAATACGCCTAACCACCCAATCACTGGGCTAAAGAAAGAGAAAGCTTGTCCGGTTTGTGCCAAAGCAGTTCCTAAAGTCGCACTCATTGCAGAATTTTTTGCAATGAAAGCAAACGCAACAACAAGCCCGATAGTAATACAAGGAATCGCCATTTCCTTTAAAGTCTCCCAAAAGCACTCTCCCGCGTCATTTGCCTTAATTTTTAGCGTCCAAATTGTCAAAAACGCCGCAAGTAAAATCGCTGTTCCTGCTTGGAGCGCGATAAAGTTAATCGGCAAACTTAATCCAACAGCCTTGCCATTTGGATCTACGATTCCACTTTGGATATTGTTAAACATAATGGTAACTTGCGTATAATCAAAGATTGCGCCCTTTGCAAAGAGTGCCTTAAACCAAGGTTGTGTCCAAATCACAATACAAATAATAAGCAAAATAAAAGGCATCCACGCTCTAACAATGACTCCAAGCTCTAATTTTTGTTGATTAGAGAAATCTTTTTTGTCATCAAGGCGGAAAATATTTTTAGGTTGCCACGCTTTCAAAAAGATTGTTGTACAAGCTAGAGAAACAATCGCAGAAACAATATCGGGCAACTCTGCACCCAAATAGTTTGAACTAAAAAATTGTGTCCCAGTGAAGCTTACAGCTGCAACCAAAATTGCGGGGAAAGTTTCTTTAACTCCTTTGAATCCGTCCATCAAAAAGACGATAAAAAATGGCACAGAAAGGCTTAAAGGCACAAGCATTCTACCCACCATTGCAGAAACCGCGTATTGTTCTACGCCCACAAGGTTTGTCATCGCAATAATTGGAATCCCAACCGCACCAAATGCTACAGGAGCGGTATTTGCAATCAAGCAAAGTCCTGCTGCATAAAGGGGTTTTAACCCAAGTCCTACAAGTAACGCAGCAGTGATTGCAACGGGACCACCAAAGCCGATTGCACCCTCCAAGAAAGAGCCGAAGCAAAAGCCAATTAAAATCACTTGGATTCTATGGTCAGGTGTGATAGAAATAACACTCTGCTTAATCACTTCAAAAGAACCTGATTTTACACTAAGTTTGTAAAGGAAAATCGCCGCAATGATAATCCAAGCAATCGGCCACATTCCTTGCGCAAAACCCTGCACAAAACTTGCACCAATCAAAGAGAAAGGCATTCCATAGATAAAAAACGCAATCAAAGTTGCGACAATCACGGTGATAAACCCTGCTTGGTAACCTTTTAGCTTAAACACTAACAAACAAAGCAAAAAGCACAGAATCGGCAAAAACGCCACTGCTGCACTTAGCCAAATACTTCCCAACGGATCAACAACTTGTTGCCACATAGCATAAACTCCTTTTTTAAATTTTATACAAACCCATTATAGTACTAAAGAAAGTTAAAAATTTATTGAAGTTTCTACACTTTTATCGCTTTATGTATTCAAAAAGTAACATTTTGTATCGTCAATAATTGGAATCTTAAAGTAAAAAATCATTCTTAAAACGCACATAATTTTGCGCAGATTCTTTAATTTGTGCAATCTCCTCATCTTTAAGTTCTCTTATAAATTTTGCAGGATTCCCCAAGATTAAAGAGCGGGGTGGAAATTTTTTACCTTTTGTTACAACGCTCCCGGCTCCAACAATGCTATCTTCTTCTATGATTGCTCCGTCCATTACCACAGCATTCATTCCCACTAAAACACGATTCTTTAAGATACAGGCGTGAATCACACAATTATGTCCTATGGTTACATCATCGCCAATCTCCACAGGATAACCCGCATCAACTTCTGCGCCTTTTGCATCATAAGTCTTATGCCATACGTGCAAGGTTGTTAAATCTTGGATATTGGTGCGTTTGCCAATTTTAATGGAATTAACATCTCCCCTAAGCACACAATTAAACCACACGCTAGAATCCTCACCAATCTCCACTGCTCCAATTATTTTAGCACCTTCCGCAATAAACACATTACTTGCCACCTTTGGTTCTTTGTCCTTAAACTTCATCAACACTCTTTATTCCTTGTTTCAAATTTAAGATTTAATAAATCAAAGAATTGCTTAAAGATATTTTAATTTAGGAGTTAAAGTCAAAATTTTTTAGATAATTTTTAAGAAATGCTAGAATCTTGCAATTCCATAGCAGAGAAAGTTAGTATTGTTAAAATTTATGTTTCTGCTTTAAGCCTTTTTCAAATTTTTTGCGTTTAACGATTGAAAGTTTATCAATAAATAAAACACCATTTAAATGGTCAATTTCGTGCTGAAAAGCTACCGCTAGGTAATCTGTTGCTACAATCTCTTGGCTTTTTCCAAAACGATCTTGATAAGTGATTTTAATTGTATTTGCGCGCTTAATATCCTCATAAAATTCCGGCACACTTAAGCACCCTTCACTAAAAATGATTTCCCCATTTTTTTCAATAATTTCTGGGTTAATCACTTCCAATAAATTTTCTTTGTGCTGGTTGCCTTCTTCATCGGGAATACAAATGAGCAACGCACGAATAGGTTTAGCCACCTGAATCGCCGAGATTCCAACCCCATTTTTAGCAATCATTACATCATACATTTCATCTAATAAATCGTGCAATTCCTCATCAAACACCTCAACGGGTTTTGAGATTTGGCGCAGTAAGGGATTGGGATAAGTAATGACCTCTAACATTATTATTTAGCTCCATATACGACAAAAGAGATATTGTTATTAATTGCCTTTTTAAGTGCTTCTAGGGCATTTTTGATAATATCTTTTGGCTTTGTTAATTCGTTGATTTCGGCAATTCCCGTGCAAACATTTAAGGAAATTTCCTCATCTCCAATGATAATATTTGTTGCAACGACCTTTTCAATGAGCCGATTTGCAAAATGTTTCGCCTCTTCTTTGTCGCTATGGCTCAGCAAGATTCCAAAGATTCCATTTTCATAGTATGCAACAATATCGCTACGATTTGCAACCTTTTGTAAGATTTTTGACAAAGAGCGGTTAATAATTGATGCCGTTTTATCAGAATTCACACGTTTTTCAAGATTTTTAGAAATATGCACTAAAATCAAAGAGGATTTATATCCCCCCCCTATGCTTCCCGATTCCGCTTCTGATTCAACGCGTTTTTCTAGGAAGCGGCGGTTGTAGATTCCGTATGCGCTATTACAAATAACCCCATTATTAATGTCTTCAATCGCCGATACAGCTTTATCGTGAGCGTTTTTGACATCAAGAAGTTGATGTTCAATCACCTCTCCTAGTTTATCCAATTCTTTTTGAAAGACCGCAATGATGTTTTGAATCGCAATGGCATTATTTGTTGTTTCCACTTCTTGTTCGTGCTTACGCAAAATACCTTGCATTAGTCTAAGATTTTTAACAAGCACACCAACTTGCTGTAAGGTATTCACCATATAACTTTGCGCTTTGATAACTTTTGCTTCTAGGGCGACTTGTTGTTCTGCCGGACGCTGATCGTTTTCTACGTGTTGGGAAGCATTGTCTTTAAGCTGTTGTGTTTGATTTGCGAGCAATTTTTCAAAATAGATTCTGTAATTATAAGGTGTTGGAGCGATTCCATTTGCGCTCAATTCTTGGATAACTTTTAGTCCGTATTCCCCTAAAGTTCCAGCGGCTGTATCACTCTTGCTTACATTAGAATTTTCAGATTGTGCGGAATCGTCCATACCAAAAGATGAAAATGTGTTTTCAGAGTTAGAATCTCCGATTCCACGTGCTTCAAAGCTTTGTAATCCCTCAAACGATCCAAAATCATCTTTCATAAAGCAACTCCTTATTTTAGACTTTTTTCCAATACGCTATCAATCAAACCATATTCTTGTGCTTCTTTTGCACTTAGATAAAAGTCTCTATCTGTATCTTTTGCAATTTTGTCTAGCGGTTGGTTTGTGTTTCTTGCTAGGATTGCATTCAAGCTTGCCTTTAAGCGCAAAATCTCTTTAGCTTGAATTTCAATTTCTGTGGCTTGCCCTTGCGCACCACCTAATGGCTGATGAATCATAATGCGCGAGTTTGGCAGGGAGTAGCGTTTGCCTTTTGTGCCACAACTAAGCAAAAATGCCCCCATACTTGCTGCTTGTCCGATACAAATTGTGCTAATATCAGGCTTCACATAATTCATTGTATCATAAATACTTAATCCACTTGTTACAACCCCACCCGGAGAGTTGATATACAAATAAATATCTTTTTCAGGATCTTCTGCCTCTAAAAATAGTAACTGCGCTACGATTGATGAAGCGACACCATCATCAATCTGTCCGCTTAGCAAAATAATGCGGTCTTTTAATAGTCTTGAGTAAATATCGTATGCGCGTTCGCCTCGCCCGGATTTTTCAATAACCGTTGGCACATAATAACTCATTTACGCCCTTTTATCCAACAATGCTGTTAGCACTTTATCCTCAAGCATTGCCATTTTTACGGCTGGAATCAAATTATTGTTTTTGTAGTATTCAAACATTGCTTTTGGATCTTGGCGCATTGCCATTGCCTCGTAATAAATTGTGTTAATGACTTCATTATCTGGAATCTGGATATTATCGCGTTTTGCAATCGCATCAATCACCAATGTTACACGCACACTTTTTTGTGCATTCTCTCTTTGTTCCTCACGTTTTGCCAGCATTGCATCTTTATCTTTTGCTAACTTTTCTTGTTCCTCTTTTGACAGAGCCATAAATGCGTTTCTCAGCAATAAATCCATTTCTTGTTCTACCACAGACTTCGGCAAGTCAAATTGGATTGTTTGATTTAGGTTATTCACAAGTTGTTCTTTTAATGTATTGTTATATACTTCTTGTTTTTTTTCGGATTGTAATTGCTCTTTGATTTTTGCTTTTAATCCCTCTACATTCGCGTCTTTGTCGTCTGGAAATAGAGTTTTTGCAAAATTATCATCTACTTCAATTTTACCTTTTGTTTGGATTTCTTGCAATTTTACCTTAAATACTGCAGGTTTGCCTGCTAAATCCTGTGCTTGATAATTCTCTGGAAATGTTACATTAACATCTTTTTCCTCGCCTCTTTTCATTCCAATAAGCTGTTCCTCAAAGCCTTCAATGAACGATTTACTACCGATTTTCAATAGGTAATTTTCCGCTTTTCCACCTTCAAATGCTTTGCCATCAATAAAGCCCTCAAAGTCAATTTTCGCATATTCTCCATCTTTGAGCTTGCGTCTGCCATCTTCAATTTTTACGAGTGGTGCTCTAGCATTCGCAATATCTTCTAAACGTTTTTCAATATCTGCATCTTGTACTTCTGGAATTTTGACTTCTGGGATACAATCCTCAACTTTATCTAGGATAATTGTTGGTGCTAGACTCACTTCAACTTCTAATTCAATCCCCTCATCTTTTTTTTCAAATTTTGTAATACGTGGATCTCCTAGTAAATTAAACGCTTCAATTTCTAACTCTTTTAAAATATCTTTTAGCAAATCCTGCACGCATTCTCTTTGTGCGTCTTGTTCTAGTTGTGCGCCATATTGTTTTTTGATGATAGCTGCAGGAACGTGCCCCTTGCGGAATCCATCAATTTTAAGATTCTTAGAGGCTGCTTTTGTAACTTTGTCTAGTGCTTTGTTTAGTTTATCTACTGGAATCGTAGCTTGTGCAGTAGCATTTGCGCTATCTACTTTATTAACCTTTAAACTCGCATTCATTCTTCTTATGCTCCAATTTGAAATTAAGTGATTGCCGATTTTATCAAAACTTTTCTTAAAACAACAAATACTATTGTGATTTTACAATTATTCGCCGATAATCTCGCGTATCCCTTTGGTATTTGGTTTGCTTAAAAATCCACGTATTTCCATTTGCTCAATGATATTTGCCGCTCTATTATAGCCGACATTAAATCGGCGCTGCAAATAGCTAATGCTAGTTTTCCCGCTCTCTAGCATAATTTGCTTTGCTTCCTCATACAATTCGTCGGCTTCGCCATTAAATTGTGAATTTGTGCGTTCAACATTTGCATTAAAACTAGGGTCATATTGCGGTGGGCATTGTGCTTTAATAAAATCTACAATGCGTTCAATTTCCTCTTCTGTGCTAAATGGTGCGTGTAAGCGTATAACATTTCCACCTCCTGCGGCAAAAAGCATATCCCCATTGCCCAGTAGTGATTCTGCTCCGTGGCAATCTAAAATCACTTTAGAATCAATCTTTTGCCCTACTTTATAGCTAATGCGTGAGGGCAAATTTGCTTTAATGAGCCCCGTAACGACATCAACACTTGGACGTTGCGTTGCAACAATTAAATGGATTCCGCTTGAGCGCGCCATTTGTGTTAAACGAGAAATAGAGGCTTCGGCTTCCTTGCCGCCTGTCATCATCAAATCCGCTAATTCATCAATAATAATCACAATATAAGGGAATGGCTCAAAGCCCTCAATTTCCGCCTTCTGATTGTAGCTATCAATGTTTTTTACCCTTGCTTCGCTAATGAGTGCATTTCTGCGTTCCATTTCTTTAACCGCGACATCAAGAGCAAAAATCGCATTTTTAGGGTCGGTAATAACGGGCGTTAAAAGATGTGGAATGTCATTATACATACTAAATTCCACCATTTTAGGATCCACCATAATGAGTTTTAATTTATCGGGTGGATTCCTATACAATAACGATAAAATCATTGCATTCACGCCCACGCTCTTACCGCTTCCAGTTGTTCCAGCGATGAGTAAATGCGGAAGTTTCTTTAAATCTGCAACAAAAGGATTCCCAACAATATCCTTGCCCAAAGCAAGAGTTAGTGGAGAAGTTGCGCTGACAAAGGCTTGGCTGTCCAAAATTTCACGCAGATAAATTGTCTCTACTTGTCCGTTTGGAATTTCAATCCCCACCACATCTTTGCCTGGAATCGGAGCTTGAATACGAATTGTCTTAGCGCGCAATGCCATCGCTAAATCATCTTGCAAGGTTAGAATCCTAGAAACTTTCACATTAGCATTGGGGCGAAATTCAAATGTCGTAACAATTGGACCCGAATAGGTGCGGACAATATCGCCCTCAATCTTGAATACACGCATTTTATTGAGCAAATCATTGATTTTTCTATCAATCTCGCCTTCATCAATCTCAATGTGTGCGTGTTTAGGAAATTGCAAAAAATCAATGCTTGGCAACATATATTCCTTGTGCATTTCATTAGGTATTGCGTTATTTTGTGGAATCGCACTTTGTGCTTGCTGTGCGGATTGTGATTCTATAATTTGCGCGGGTGCGGGCTGTGGAGCTTGCGAAATCTGTGGGGCTGGCTCTGGCATAATTTGAGGTTTCATCTCTTGTGCGCTTTGGGATTCCGTTGTTTGCACTGGTGCAAGCTGTGCAGTTTGTAGAATCGCATTGCCCTTAAACAAACTAATTGTCTCTACCATATTTTGGGATTCTGCATTATTCTGTGGTTGTGGTGGGCTTGGCATAGTGTGCTGTGGCGCAGGAACCTCCACAACTTTTATTGTTTGCGGCATTGTAGGTTGAGATGCAAAATGCTCTTGGGGCAAATTTTGATAATATCCATAATTAAAGGCTGGAATTGTATTAGGAAGCACGGGATTAATTGGGGCAATTTCTGGGGCTGGATTTGAATTAGCTTCTGGTATTGCTTCCACTACGTTTTGAGATTTTGCATTCTGCGCAGTTTCTTGTAATGCCATATTTTGTGTTGCGACTGCTTCTAAATGTTGTGGAGCAGTGGTGGCATTTTCTACAACCTGCATTTTGGGGGTTGGTTGTTCTGTCTCTGCGCTTTGGAATTTCGTATTGTCTGTTATGGGTGGAATCTCAAGCGCAATATTTGTATGTTGGGTTTCTACGCTTTGTATTTCTCTGTTTTCTGTAGTTTCTGTATGTGCTAAAGATTCCGTATTTTGTGTGATTGCTTGTGTTTCTGCTACCTCTTGTAGTTCTGTTTTTTCTGTTTTTGCATTTTGTGAAATCTCATTGAGATTTAGCGGACGTGTGCTTGTTTTATCGCCATAGTAGAAAATCGTGCTAGGCAAATCACTTTTTTGTGGATAAGGCGAGGGATTCTCGGTATTGACCAATCCATCGTGTGTTCCGACAGGTTCTTTATCGTAATATGCGCTGAAAGGTGTCATTGCGTAAAGATTTTTAGGGTAGGATTTTAGTTTTTTTTGCGTGTGGTTTGTTTGCGGAATTTGTGTCTTTGCAGATGGTTTTTGTGCAGAATCTTGAGGCTCTATTTCGCCGCTTGGTTGCAAAGTCTCTTGCGATTCTGCAATACAATCGCGTTTAATGAGTTTAATAGGCTCTTCTTCCTCTGGATCATCCTTATAATATTGCTCTTCAAAACGTTTAAAATTTTCCAAACTCGCCATAGATTGCGTTTTGAACTGCATAGAATCAAAGCTTTGCGGTTTGATATTTTTAGCATTGATGATACGGATTGTAGAATCCTCTAGTGGATTATCCTCGCGCATTGGTAATTCAATGTCTTGACGCAATGTGTCAATCTCATCTTGAATATCCAAATTAAGCGGAATCTCTTGGCTTAACTCTGTATCATCTAGTGCCTTTTCCTCATTTTCAGATTCCGTGTCATCAAAGTTAAAATGCACCAATTTACATGGTGGTGGATTATCTTTGTTTTGTTCAATAAGTTCTTGAAGGGTCAGTGGGCGAGGCTCATCGTCTGTGCTTTGTGTTTCTATGGTTTTAGATTCTATACTTTGTGTGTTTAAAGGGCTTAAATCTTTAGTTATAGAGTCTTCTGCTTCTTGCGTCTGCGTCTTTGTGTGTGTAGGGCGAGAGAAAAATGCCTTTGTTTGTAGCCAAAAATGCTTTAATTTTTCTGTGTTTTTGTGTAATTTTTCTTTTTGGTTTTTTGTGTTCTCTAAATCTTTTTTGAAATCATCTTTGAGTGCGGCAAGAAGCATTTTAAAAAGGGATTGTGGAGATTTTCCACTATACAAAATAATA